>JAQCNK010000033.1 GCA_028275075.1 Haloarcula sp.
CGACGCCGCCTGATGTCCCAGTGGCAGTTTCTCCTCGATGAGAACATCGACCCGAAAGTGGCGACGTATCTGGAAAAAGAAGATATTGTCGCAGTCCACGTTCGGGACACGCTCGGTCAGGGGGCCGACGACGAAGACGACGTGCTGCCTCACGCTCGTCAAACCAACTGTATCGTCGTTACCAGCGACGTGAAAGACTTCGGCTCGCTACCGACCGAGAAACACAGCGGCATCGTGCTCCTCTTCGACGACACGCTTCCCGCCTATCGAGTCGCATCTGGCCTTATTGCACTCGTCGACGCGTACCCGGGTCGTGACGTGTTTCCCAACCGAGAAGAACTCGATTCGTGGGTGTAGCAGCCGTCTGGCACTGGAGAGTCTTCGGGTCGCGCCTCGCGCGAACCGACGCCGAAAAAGGTGGAGAGGCAAGCCTTTAGCGGCGTGGCGGAGTAACAGTTCCCAACAATGGTACTCGACAATCTCGGAAGCTCCCTTCGGGGAACGCTCGACAACCTCAGAGGGAAGTCCCGCATCACCGAGGCGGACATCGAGGACATCGACAAGGAGATTCAGCGGTCGCTGTTGCAGGCAGACGTCGACGTGGCGCTGGTCCAGGGGCTGTCAGACAACATCAAGACCCGCGCGCTGGAGGAGGAACCCCCGGCTGGAACTACCCCGCGGGACTGGGTGTTGCGCATCGTTTACGAGGAGTTGGTAGAGCTAGTGGGCGAGTCGACCGACCTCCCGCTGGAGGAACAGACAATCATGCTCGCCGGGCTGTACGGGTCAGGGAAGACGACGACGGCGGCAAAAATGGCGTGGTGGTTCTCCACGAAGGGGCTCCGGCCGGCCATCATCCAGACCGACACCGACCGCCCCGGCGCCTACGACCAGTCCAAAGAGATGGCCGAGCGGGCGGAGGTCGACTTCTACGGCGACCCCGACGAGGACGACCCAGTCAAAATCGCCAGCGACGGGCTCGAAGCCACCAAAGAAGCCGATGTCCGCATCGTGGACACGGCGGGTCGGGACGGTCTGAACGAGGAACTCATCGAGCAGATCGAGCGCATCGAGGAGGAAGTGCAGCCGGACCGGGACCTGCTCGTCCTCGACGCCGCGATGGGCCAGAGCGCCAAGAGCCAGGCCGCTGACTTCCAAGCGGCTATCGGCATCGACGGGGTCGTCATCACCAAGCTCGACGGGACGGCGAAAGGTGGGGGCGCACTCGCCGCGGTCGACGAGACCGACTCGACCATCGCGTTCCTGGGCTCCGGTGAGACAGTCAAAGACATCGAGCGGTTCGAGCCGTCGGGCTTTATCTCCCGATTGCTCGGGATGGGCGATCTGAAGCAGCTCACCGAGCGCGTCGAGCGGGCGATGCACGAGACCGGCGAAGAGGAAGAGGACTGGGACCCAGAGCAGATGCTGGAGGGGACGTTCACCCTGAAAGATATGCGCAAGCAGATGGAGACGATGAACAACATGGGCCCGCTGGACCAGGTGATGGATATGATTCCCGGTATGGGCGGCGGGCTGATGGATCAACTCCCCGACGACGCGATGGACGTTACCCAAGAGCGGATGCGCGACTTCGATGTCATCATGGACTCGATGACCGAGGAGGAGTTAGAGAACCCGCGCATCATCGGCCAGGAACGAACCGAGCGCATCTGTGCCGGCTCCGGCAAGCCCGAGGACCGCGTGCGGGAGTTGCTCGAACAGCACAAACAGATGTCCCAGATGCTCAAACAGTTCCAGGGGATGGGTGACGGCGACATGGAGCGGATGATGAAACAGATGCAACAGGGCGAGGGCGATGGAATGGGCGGTATGGGCGGCATGGGGCCGTTCTGAGACGGTCAGTCGCACGCCCTATCGATTCTCTTTGCGAACTTCGCCGCTCTCGTTGAACCCCGCCACCATCGTTTCGAGTGCCCCGGATCTGACGCCGACAGCGGGGGCCGTCAGCGGCGAGACGCTGACCGCGCCCTCGATAATGGCCCGGCGGTCACTCCCCGCTGGGTATCGCTCCGTGAGGTCGACATCACCATCGAAGGGGTTCTCCCAGCCGGCGGTGTCGGGCCAGACCACGTCCCGCAGTGCGATGTCACCGACGGTCCCGAGGTTCGCCTGTTCGTCGGTCTCGCCCTGGGTGTCGTGTTCGACACGGAGGTCGTAGTCGTGGTACGGTTCGGTCAACACCATTTCGGGGTCGGCCACGTCGACTGGGACGTTCAGGTTCAGGAAGTCGGCAGTGTCGAATATATCGCCAGATAGCGCGCGGGTAACGACCTCGGCCATAATCCGCGCCGGCCGGTCGAAGTCGTACTCTTCGGCAGGATGGACGAAGAAATCCTCGCGGTGGTAGGCCGAGACCGCAACGCCGGGTGTCCCCAGAAACGCCGCCTCGACGCAGGCGCCGACCGTCCCCGAGCGGCCGACGACGTAGTTGCCGGCGTTTGGCCCGTGGTTACAGCCAGACACCACGAGGTCGAACGTCTTGTCGAGTCCGCGGAGCCCGTAGGCCACGCAGTCGGCTGGCGTTCCGTCCAACGCGTACCCCCACGGATGACGCTCGCGGGCGGTCCGGTGACTGCGAGTCCGTCCGACACCACTCTGGTTCTCCATCGGTGCGACGACCGTTACGTCCGCGACTGCCGTGAGCTCCTCGTAACAGCTTGCCAGCCCCGACGCGTCGATACCGTCGTCGTTCGTCAGCAGCACCCGTGGCTTCGTCATTGCAGATATATCGGTCTCAGCTCGTGTGAACACTTCGGTCTCCGTAGTGCCGATTGGAACGATGTACACACCGACCGCTAGCTGCCGTGTGGTCGGGTGTGTACTGATCGCCAACGACGACCCGTATAGCAACTGGTGTCTGTATATGGATTGTCGAGAATAACACTGCCAACGTGCACGGCCAGAAAGGATTATTTCCGCCGCGGAACCTCGTGGCGACCGAAGCCGTAACGCAGTCGGTTGGCCAGCCGACGTGCGAAGCGGCCGTCGTCGGTCCGGGAGCCAAAGCGCTCGCCCAGCGCCTGGTAGATGAGCGGCACCGGAACATCCTGTTCCAGCGCTTCCTGGACGGTCCAGGTCCCGGTTGAGCCGCCCTCGACGCGGTCGGCCACGTCACCGAGGTCGTTGCCCTCCTCACGGAACGCCTCCTCGCACAGCTCCAAGAGCCACGAGCGTATGACCGCGCCGTTGTTCCACGTTCGCGCGACGGCTTCGAGATCAAGGTCGTAGCGGCCGTTTGCCAGCAGTTCGAATCCCTCACCGTAGGTCTGCATCAGCGCGTACTCCACGCCGTTGTGGACCATCTTCACGTAGTGGCCCGAGCCAGCCGGCCCCATGCGATCATGGCCCGCTGGCCCGGTTGCGACGGCGTCGAACACCGGGACCAGTTCGTCGTATGCCCACTGCTC
>JAQCNK010000247.1 GCA_028275075.1 Haloarcula sp.
ACGGGTTGCCGTCGCGAGGCCTCGGTGATCGTCCGGTCTGTCGGCCAACTACCGGTGAGAGGCGACAACAACCAGTATCAGTGGGAGTAGCCCCGGTCCGGCAGCGACTCCCCCGCAAGTGTGACGCCCGACTCGGTGACGGTCCCGACCCGATGCAGCGCACACGGTGTCGCTTCTTGGGCCGCCGCCAGCTCACCGTCCGGAACTGTACACACCAGCTCGAAGTCCTCGCCGAAGAAACAGCCCAGTTCGCGGCGCTCGGCAGCGCCCTCGGCCACCTCTGCGACACGGTCGTCGATGGGTAGTGGCTCGGTCAGCGTCGCCCCGCAGTCACTGGCCGCACAGATCTGGTGGACCGAGCGGGCCAGCCCGTCACTGGAGTCAAGCATCGCCGAGGCATACGGGGCCAGCGCACGACCGGCAGCCACCCGCGGCCTGAACTGGAACAGCTCGTTTGCCGTCTCGACATCGCCCCGGTCAAACAGCCGAATCGCCGCCGCCGTCCGGCCTACGGTCCCGGTGACACAGATGGCATCGCCGGGTTCAGCCCCGGAACGCCTGACCGGATCGTCAGTCTCGCCAAGCGCCGTCGTGGCGACGGTGAACTCCTCGTGGCCGTCGAGGTCGCCACCGACGTACTCCGCATCCACGGCCGCACACACCGCCGTTGCGCCGTCGAGAAAGGCCTCCAACTCGGTCTTGTCGAATTCGGGAGCCGCGTACACTGCGACGGCCGCTGTCGCCGCGGCCCCCATCGCGGCCACGTCCGATAGCGACGCGCCGACAGCCCGCCAGCCGGCGGTGTAGCGGCTCGTTCCCGCCGGGAAGTCCGTCCGCTCGTGGAGCATATCGGTCGTGATGACCTGCCCATCGAGGACCGCGCAGTCGTCGCCGGCAGCCCTCAGTCGGTCGCCGATGAGTCCCAGAGCGGTCTGTTCGTCCATACGCCGTTAGTCGGCCCCACTCCTCAAAATGACCGTGGATATCCGGCTCCTGTGTCGGGTCCAGCACGAACGAGCCGCCTCGGCCGTGCTGACCGTTCACGTCCCGGGCTGGACAACGATGCGCTTAAATGACGCCGACGGAAAGCAAGTGCCAATGACGACACTCTACGATGCGCCCGCAGAGGACCTCATCGAGGCCCTCACGGAGACGTTCAAAGACGAAGACGACATAGAGGCCCCCGAATGGACCGCCGTCGCCAAGACCGGCGTCGACCGCGAGCTACCACCCGAACAGCCGGACTTCTGGGAGCGACGTGCCGCCAGCCTGCTCCGGAAAGTCGCTGTCGACGGCCCGATGGGAGTCAACGCTCTCAAGTCCGAGTACGGCACCTCGAAACAGGGCACCACCCGATATCGCGTCCGTCCAAACCAGAAAACCGAGGGGTCGGGATCGATCATCCGAACCGCGCTCCAGCAGCTCGAAGACGCCGGCTACGTCGAAACCAGCGAGGCCGACGGCCGACGGGTCACCGGCGAGGGTCACAGCCTCCTCGATGACACCGCTGGCGAGGTCTTGGAAGAGCTCGACCGCCCGGAACTCGAACGCTACGCGTAAGCTGTTCCGTCGGTTCGCTTTTGCCCGTCCGAAATGGTTTTCCGGTCGAGCCCAGTAATCGGTATTAACTATGAGTGGCGACCCCAGCGAGGAGGAACTCGACGAGCTCCGCAAAAAGAAGATGGAACAGCTCAAAGAGCAACGGGGCGAGGGCGACGCCGAGGCCCAGCAGGCCGCCCAAGAACAGGCCGACGCCCAAAAGAAAGCCCTCCTCCGACAACACCTGACCGACGGCGCCCGGAAGCGGCTCAACACCGTCAAGATGTCCAAACCCGATGTCGGCGAGCAGGTCGAACAGCAGATCGTCGCACTGGCCCGCAGCGGCCGTGTCGGGGACACTATCGACGAAGAGCAGATGAAACAGCTCCTCTCGGAGCTGACGCCCGACTCGAAGAGCTTCGACATCAAGCGCCGGTAGATGCGGGCGGCCCTGCTGTACAGCGCCGGCAAAGACTCCACATTGGCGACACTCCTGCTTGAGGGGTTCTACGACGTGACGCTGGTCACCGCCAGCTTCGGTGTCGTCGATCCCGATCCCGCCCGGGAGGCCGCCGCGGCGCTTGACTTGGCCCACGAAACGGTCGATCTGGACCCCGACGTGGCCCACAACGCAGTCGACCGGATACACGAAGACGGCTACCCCCGCAACGGCATCCAGCAGGTCCACGAGCACGCAGTCGAGCGGCTCGCGTCGACACGGGCCGACGACTTCGACGCTATCGCCGACGGCACCCGCCGTGACGACCGCGTCCCGACCATCGGCCGCCCACTGGCCCAGAGCATCGAAGACCGCTTCGACGTTGAGTATCTGGCCCCGCTCGCCGGGTTCGGCCGCGGCGCAATCGACGAGATGGTCGACGACCGCCTAATCGTCGAAACGGGACCGAGCGAGTCGATTCCGAAGGCCGACTACGAGGTCGAACTCCGCGCGCTGCTCACCGAGACGTACGGAGAAGGGGCTGTAGACGAGGTGTTCCCAGCACACACCCAGTCACGTGTGCGGGGCCGGCGGTAGCGACGCGAGAGACGAACGAACAGTTTCAAGCGCGCCCTCACTGTACGCCGTGGTATGTACGACTCCGTCAAGGGATTTCGCGATTTCTACCCCGAGGAGATGGGCTCGCGGCGCTGGGCGATTGACAGTATCGAGGACACCGCCCGGCGCTACGGCTTCCGGGAAATCGGGACACCCGCGCTCGAACCGACCGAGATGTACACCGACAAGAGCGGCGAGGAGATCGTCGAGGAGCTGTACAGTTTTGAGGATAAGGGCGGCCGGGAAGTAGCCTTGACCCCCGAGCTCACCCCGACGGTCGCGCGGATGATGGTCGCCAAGCAGCAGGCGCTCCAGAAACCGATCAAGTGGGTGTCGACGCGGCCGTTCTGGCGCTACGAGCAGGTCCAGCAGGGCCGGTTCCGGGAGTTCTACCAGACCAACGTCGACATCTTCGGCTC
>JAQCNK010000249.1 GCA_028275075.1 Haloarcula sp.
TGTTGAAGCGAGGCGTCTCGCTCGTCGAGCGCTTGCGCGGGCCGAAGCCCAGCGAGCCTTTGCGTGGTCTGCTTGGTTGTGGCATTCGTTTACTCCGTGAGGGTTAGACAGGCGAGAGAGGCGAACATCGCTTCTTCAGTTCGCACGACTTCGCTGCCCTGGTTCGGAACCGTATTCAGCCAGAGGTCGAACCCTGTGGATTCGTCGTCTGTCTGGTCTCCCCGGACGGCGTCCGGATCCACGTCGAGTATGGACGGTAATCCACGCTCGGGTGCCCCGAAGGCGACTGTCATGCCGCCCTCGCGGGTCCGTCGATGGGCCAGTTCGCCCAAGCGACGAGTCGACGCCAGCTCACCGTGTCGCGATGACGCGATGGTGAGTCCGGCGTCGTCACGCGAGAGTGCCGTATCGAGGTCCGCTGAAACGACGTCGAACCCCGATGTGGGGGCGTCGACGAGTTTCGCCCGGACCGGCCGTCGCGAAGAGACCCTGACGGTCACGCGCTCTCCCGTCCCCACGTCCAGTCCGTCTGGAACGGGGAGAGAGATTGGGTGTTGCATGCCGCAATTGACCCGGACGCGCCCATCAGCTCCGACCTCGGTCACGATTCCCTGTTTTAACGACCCCGAACCCTCCGATCCGGAGCCGGTCTGTGAACGCACGCGGAGCGGCGGCAGGACGCCGACGTACTCTAGTTCGTCCCGCGTTCCCCACAGTTCCTTTCGGAGGTGTGGTGGCGTCGCGGCGTACCGCAACACGGTTTCGACGAACCCGTCTTCCCATTTGCCGGCCCCGCCAGGGTCCGGATACACCGTCAGCCGGTCGACTTGGAACACGGCGGCCGCGCGGGCCACGTATCCCAGCTTGCGAGTTGCCTCGCGTCGGTCCTCGGCTTCCCGTGTGAGGGAGTCGGGCACGAGTACGCTGGTCGTCATGCCTGGCGCTTCCACGTCGCGCCACTAGACTGTAGCGATACTACTCCGGCCCTACGGTAAAAAGACCCCGCTTCAGACGTGCGTTGAGACGCGTTCACACGCACCTTTGGCGCCCGAGCCGTGGGAACAGCCAGCACGCCGATTGCCGCTTCCGAAAGCCGTCGGCGTGGGTAGTGTGTGCATACCAGCCGACAAGACAATACCCACGCCGCCCCCGGTTTTCCCCGTGAAACGCAAGGCTTTTTACTATCACCCTCGCCAGTTCGTATTGCAGAGAGACGACGTGCGCGCTGGTACTGAGCGACCTGACGTGGTCGCGACGGTCAGGGCGAGCGAACTGAGCGCTGGTAGTGTAGTTGGTATCACGTGACCTTGCCATGGTCACAACCCGAGTTCAAATCTCGGCCAGCGCATCTCGTTGCCACTTTTTACGTTGCTACAAGACGGCTTCGCCGTACAATCAGCTGCCACTCGCAGTACCAAGCTGCGGTGTGTCTCGTCGACCGTGTCGGCGGTGTCCGGCAAGTTCGCCGACAAGCACCAACGTTAGGAGCGAGCCAGACACAGACAGCGATATGACCTGTATCGGATTCCTATCGGTCGCACCGGTCGTCGAAGAGAGCATGGCACCGTACGTCGCCGACGCGGTCGCCGCGCTCGATGGGTTCGACGTGGAGTACGAGACGACACCGATGGGGACGGTCATCGAGGCCGACGACAGTGCGGAACTGTTCTCGGCGGCCCAGGCCGCCCACGAGGCCGTCGGTGCGCAGTCGGACCGCGTCGAAACGTTCCTGAAAATCGACGACAAGCGTGGGATCGATCAGCGGGCACGCGAGAAGGTCACACGGGTCGAAGACGAACTCGGCCGGGAAGCCAGCAGCGGCAGTGGTGGAGATTAAAGGGCAGGGTGGCAAAGACGGCGTATGGACACGCTCAATCGGATGGCCACGGAACTGGTCGACGAGGCGATTAGCTTCGCCGACGAACTGACGATAGACGTCCACGCGCTGTCGGGCGACGCGGCAGTACTTGACTTTGGCGTCGAGGTTCCCGGAGCCATCGAGGCCGGCCTGGTGCTCTCGGAACTCCAGACTGCCGGGCTGGCGACGGTCCAGAGCAAGATGGGACAGGTCGGCGACGCGCCGCTGACGCACGTCGAACTGGCGACTGACCACCCCGCACTGGCACTGTTGTGTTCCCAGAAGGGGGGCTGGGAGCTTGCAGCCGACGATTTCGAGGGGCTGGGCAGCGGTCCCGCCCGTGCGCTGGTCGCCGAGGAAGATATCTTCGGCCGCATCGGCTATCGCGAAGACGAACAGTTCGCCGTCCTCGCAGTGGAGAGTGACCAGCTTCCCGACGAGGCCGTCGCCGCGCAAGTGGCCGAACGAACCGGGGTCCCCGAGACCGGAGTGTTCCTCCCTGCCTTTGCGACCGCGAGTGTCACCGGCAGCGTCGTGAGCGCTGCACGGGCGGCCGAACTCGCTGTCTTCCGGCTGTCTGAACTGGGCTTTGACCCGGGTGAAGTGCTCTCGGCCAACGGCCGGGCACCGGTCGCCCCCGTCGCTGCAGACGAGGCGACGGCGATGGCTCGAACGACGGACGCGCTGGCCTACGGGAGCGAGGTACAGTTGGTTGTCGACGAGCCGGTGGATTCCGTTGCGGAGATAGCGTCGATCGCCGGCACAGAGTACGGTCGGCCGCTCGAAGGCGTCTTCGAGGATGTCGACTGGGAGTTCGCCGAACTGCCGGTTGAGCTGTTTGGTCCGGCAAAAGTGACCGTCGACGTCGTCGGCGGCGACACCCACGTCGTCGGCGACACCTACGAGGATGTCTTGGCCGAGAGTTTCGGGCTCTGAACGGATGCGCTACAAGGTCGCCCCGCCAGCCCGGTCGCTGGACTTTCTGGAGCGAGCACGAGATTCGATCCCACTCATTCCTGGCGACGAGGGAGACTGCTGTGGGGCCATCCGGCGCGCGACTGACGTGACCGACCGCGAGCAGGCTCGTGCATACCTGACGTTTCTGCAGGCGCTCGGGCTGGTCGCCGAGAGCGAACGTGGCTATTACCGGACACAGGAGCCGCTGAGCCCCGAAACGGTCGCGACGGCCTACCGCGAACAGGTGTTTCTGGTGGCCGAACTGTTGGCAGCCGTCGACGCCGGTGCAGACGACCCCGAAGCGACGTTCGAAGCGGTTCGCGAGGCGATTCCACGCTGGGAACGCGAGCGCGACCCCGAGTGGGAGTGTCACTGGCAGCGCCGCGTGAAACACGTCCTTGAGTGGGCAGTGGTGTTCGATCTGCTCGCAGTCGAGAACGGCCGTTTCGTCCCGTCTCAGTAGGCACTTCGCTCCGGGGTGGCGATTATCTCCACGTACGTACAGCCAACACCGTACGGTCGGCAGTATCACTTTGTTTCCACGTCAGTGACCGTCCCGACGCCCTTCGACCGGCCCTCGCGGAAGACGAACTTCTGGCCCACCTCGACAAGATACGGCCGGAACTTGAACCGGACCGTCGTCGTCCCCGCGTCGCCGGGCAGTAACTGCCCGCCGTCGGGGTAGAACTTCGCGGCCTCGCTGATGGTCTCTAAGTGGACGACTGGCTCGTAGCCATCGCCGATGCGTGTCGGGTGGTTCAAAACCACCATCTCGGCCTCAAACTCACGGACCGGGTCCGGATCGGCGTCCCGGGGAAGCAACACCATCCCGCGCTCAATGTCGGCCTCCCGGACCCCTTTGAGCGCGATGCCGACGATACGACCCGCCTTGGCCTCGTCGACGCGGTGGTAGTGCATCTCGATAGAGCGGACCGCTACCTCGCGGAACTGGCCGTCCTGCATCGGCCCCAAGAGGAGTTCGTCGCCGGCCTCGACCTCGCCGGATTTCACCGTTCCGGAAGCGACGGCACCCACCCCCTGGACGTTGTAGGTCCGGTCGATGTACATCCGGAACTCGCCGACCTCGCCGCTCGTCTTCGGTAGCCGCTCGAACATCTCGTCCAGCGTGTTCAGCCCGCGCTGTGTCACGGCGCTGGTCATCACCACGGGGACGACCGTTTCGGATATCTCTTCGATAGCGGCATCGACACCGTGGCGGGCAACGCTGAGTGGCGTCTTATCTACTTCCCGCAGCGCCCGCTCGACCTCGCGCTCGAGTTCGGCGACCCGCTCGTCCGGGACGAGGTCGGTTTTCGTGACCGCGACAATCGTCGGAAGTTCGGTCGCCAGCAGGATGCCCAGATGCTCACGGGTCGTCTCTGTGACACCGTCGTCGGCGGCCACGGTGAGGAGACCGTAGTCCAGTTTCTGTCCCACGAGCCCGCGAATCGTGGTCCGGAGCCAGGGCTCGTGGCCGACGGTGTCGACGAAGCTCACCAGCCGGTCGGACTCCTCGACGACGCGGGCTCGGTCGGTCTTTCGATGGGGGTTATCCATCCGTACCGGACCGTCCTCGTCGAACCCGTAGACGCCGTAGGAGAGATCCGCCGAGAGTCCGCGTTCGACCTCGTGGGGCTGGACATCCAGAAAGCCACGAGTGTTCCCCTCACCGTCGTCGGCCTCGCCGGTGACGAGCGACCCAACCAGCGTTGACTTGCCGTGATCGACGTGCCCGGCAGTACCGACGACGATGTGATCGTCATCTTCCAGTACCGCGCCCTCACGGATGGTAGCGACGCCGACGATCCCCTCGCCGCTCCCGCCGGTGTCAGTGCCATCAGCACCCCACGTCTCTACCTCCTCTATGTGTGCGCCCGCCTCCTCGGCGAGCAGGCTCAGAACGTCCATCGACTCCGAGAACTCCGACGGCGAGATACCGGCCAGCCCTCCCTCGTCGGTCACCCCGACGACGTATGTGGCCTCGCCCTCTCCGGAGAGGACGCGGTGGCGGAGCTGTGCGGCCAGCGACTCCAGCCGTCCGTCCGAGAGATGGAGATCTTCGGTGAGCCGTTCCTTGAACTCGACGCTCCCGCCCTCCTGTTCGCCACGGTCCAGCGCGCGCTGGAGGACGGCCCGGTCGGGGCTCATAGGAGTCCGTTGCAGAGGAGAACGCAAAAGCTTTCCCCGGGTATGGGATTGCTTCTCCCTGTTGAGAGCGGTGGGTGTCTCTGTCTCTCACAGCAAGGTCCATAGACGAAGCTGTGGCCACGGAGCCGCTCTACCGACGGCAGCAACGAGGTCCAACTGTCGTGTGACACCAGTTACTGCTCGCCGCGCCGGCGGTGTCGCCAGTTCGCCCTATCGGTACGGCTCGACCGCTTCCAGAAAGCCGTCGGCGTAGCTCGCCTCAGTCACGCGGTCAGCCCGGGCCAGCGCCGTCTCGTCGGCGTTGGCGACGGCAACTGACTCCCCCGCCAGATCGAATATCTCCGCGTCGTTCTCGGAGTCACCGACCGCGAGGAAGTCGGACGGTTCGAGCGCCAGCTCGGCAGAGACCGTCTCCAGTCCCGTTCCCTTGTCGATACTGGCGTCGGTGACGTGGTAGGCGAAGCCGGTGTCGAGGAACTCTAGCCCGTGCTCCTCGGCCAGCCGTCGCAGCGGTTCCTCGGGCTGTGAGAGATCGACGACGACCTCGGTCTCGCGCCACCGGTTCGCCAGATCAACCGCACCAAAGCCCAGCT
>JAQCNK010000250.1 GCA_028275075.1 Haloarcula sp.
GAACTGCCCGACGAGGTCGTCACATACTGCAAGATGGGGCAGACATCCTATGCCGCCGGTCGCCTCCTCGAACAGCACGGTATCGACGCAGCGAGCCTGAGTGGCGGCTACGCACTCTACGACGCTGTCCAGCGCGACCGGGAGGCCCGGGCCGACCCGCCGTTGGTCGCCGGCGACGACTGATATTAACATTGACGTGCGTTCCGGTGACATATATTGGTCCGAACGTACAGCCACCAGTATGTGACGGGGCGGCGTTGTCACTCGACAAGTCCAGATGTAGGCTTTTCCAGTGTTAACACTGCTTGTATGTCTCTTCGTGTCCCAGTCAAACGTCGGCTTCTGGGCTGTCGCCTCTGTTTGCCGGCGCTGTTTACGGCCGGTATCGCTGCCACCGCAATCGTAGTCGGGCTACTGACCGACGACATGGTGACGGCCCTCGGAGCACTCCTGCTCGTCCCCAGTGCGATACTGCTCTTTGCGATCGGTCTCCGACGGGAGAACACCGCGCTATCGGACCGGCGGACGAGCTGACCGGTGATTGATCGAAACGAACCGAAAAGTCAGACGGTGCTGCGTCCGGAGTCGAGAACTGTTGTGGTCCGGCACAGCGTCAGTATCAGATGTACAACAGCGGCACCATCACTGCAACCCCGACGGTGATTCCACCTGCGAGTGCTCGGTAGCCGCTGTCCTGAAGCTCGGCGCCGGTCCTGAGGGCTTCGGGAATGAACTCCGTGACGACCAGATAGATCATCGCACCCGCAGCGAACCCAAAGCCGAAGGGCAGGAACGACTCGGCCCAGGTCACGAAGGCGAACGCGATAGCGGCCCCGATAGGCTGGGGGAGGCTCGAGAACACTGCTGCACCGACCATACGCCACTTCGACAGCCCCATCGCACGCATCGGTATCGCGATTGCAGTGCCTTCTGGGATGTTGTGGATCGAGATTGCGACCGTCATAAATACGGCCAGGACCGGGATTGCGGCACCGAACACAGTTATACCGCCGGTAAACCCAAGCTCCGCAAACGAGACGCCTACAGCGACTCCTTCGGGGAAACTGTGGACGGTGAGGATACCGAGGATCAACACTAGCGTTTTGAGATCGCCATCGGCAAACGCCTTCGCTTCCAGCCGGTGGTCGTCCTGTATATCGCTGTCTGCGGTCGTCGTTAGCTCATCGTCGCCACCTACATCCTGAGAGCCGCCGGTACGGTCGGTGCCAGCACCGCTCTCACGTTGGGCGTCTCCGTGACTGCTCGCAGTATTGTCGCCCGCTCCGATATCAATTCGGTCAAGCAGGCGATCGGACGCCTCCACCAGAACGACGCCGGTCAGGAGGCCACCGATCATCAGCGTCGGAATCCCTCCAGCGGTGTACTGCAGTCCCTCACCGATCAGCCCGAACAGCGACGCTGCCACCATGATACCGGATGCGATCCCCCAGAGCGCGACGTTCCAGCGGTCGCTGAACTCCTCGATAAAAAAGAACGGGATTGCCCCTAAACCAGTGGCCAGCGCAGTGACCAGCCCAGCTATAAACACGAGCGCGATATGACTGACGAGTACCATACAAAATATCTGCCTCATAGGCAAAAGAACCTTTTCTTATTAGAAAATATTATTTTGGTAAGCCTAAAACAGATTTCGGACATCTGGACGGAACGGCGTAGCCGAGCGGAACCTCCACAGTTCACACGCACACTTCGTGCATGGTGTCGCGAGTTGAACGTGGCGTATTACCACTCACTGACGCCCGGCGAGGCGTCGCTGTATCAGTTTGTCCACATTGTACAGCAACGCGCCGACGGAAGCCAGAACCGTCGCCAGATAGACGATTAACTGTGGTGGCCCGGAGGCCACCCCGCCCAGTGCCGCGCCCAGAAAGCCGACGGCGATAACTTCCACCCAGGTGACGACAATGCGCGAGAACAGCCAGGTCCCCGGTGCCCTATCTGCGGCCACGGTCAGTACGCCTCCTCGGGTGAGATGGGACCGCTGAAGGCCGAGTACAGTACGACAAAGTAGATTGCCACCAGCGGCAACAGCAGCGAGGCCCCAATGGTCATCAGATTCAGCGGCAGCGTCGAGACGATAGTGTCTCGCACTGTTGCCTCCGTCGCAGGGTCGATTGCGGGGTACATCAGTATCGCGACAACGGCGACCAGCCCGTAGGTCAGCACCGCCGCCGCTCCGAGGGCATAGAGGCTCTGCTCGCGCCGCAACGCCACGACGTATCCCGCCGCAAGCCCGATAGAGGCCAAGACGAGTGCGACGATAGCGGGGTCCAGCAACGCCCCAAGTCCGCCGGGCAACCGCATGGCGAGGACGGCCAGCGTGACGACGACGGCCAGCAGGTAACCCACCGTCGCCGCCGTCCCGTACGTCGTCACCGCCTCGGGCAACCGCTCGCTGCCTTTCAGTTGCAGAAACGCCGCCCCAGAGACGACGGTCAACAGCGTCACTGTGACCCCGACGACGAGGCCGACGAGCGTCAGCGATCGGCCACTGCCGACAAGCCAGTTCCCGGCGAACGCGCCCAGCAGAAACGGCGCGAGGACGCTCCCGGCGACGAACGCTCGTCCCCACCACCGTTGCCACGCTTTGTCGTGGCGCTGTTCGTACATCTCCGGGGCGAGTCCGCGGAGGATGAGCGCACCCAGAATGCCGAACATCAGCAGGTAATGCCGGCTGAACAAGCCGGCGTACGCCGGCGGGAACGCGGCGAACAGGGCCCCGCCGAAGACGACCAGCCACACCTCGTTACCGTCCCAGAACGGCCCGATAGCGGCCAGTACGGTTTCGCGCTCATCGTCCGTCTCCAGCAGCGCGAATATCGCACCGGCCCCGAAATCGAACCCGTCGAGAAAGAGGAACGTGGCCAGCATGGTAAATATTAGCCCGAACCACAGCTCCGGGAGCGGCAGACCAAACAGCGGGCCGGCCGCAAGCGAGTCGACGCTAGTCATCGTCAACCCCATCGGGAGTCGGCTGACTCGGAGTCGGACCCGGTTCGGAAGTCAGCGTGTCAGCTTGTACTGAACGGAGTTCGTCGCGGCTCGGCGGGCCGTTCCGGATAATCCGCCAAATGACGTAGGTGTACAGTCCGAGTAACGCGGTGTAGACGCCAACAAACCCAACGAGCGTAATAGTGGCCTCGGTACCAGTAAGACCCGGCGAGACGCCCTCGCTGGTCCGCATCACCCCCTGGATGACCCACGGCTGGCGACCGACCTCCGTGACAATCCAGCCCAGTTCGACGGCGAGGATTCCCAACAGGGACGACCCCATCAGCGCTTTGTGTAGCAGACCGTCCTCGAGCAACTGACCCTTGTACCAGCGGTAGCCGCCCCAGAACGCAAGCAGGATGAACCAGAAGCCCAGTCCGACCATTGCGCGGAACGCCCAGAAGACGATAGCGACGGGCGGGGCCTCCGTCTCGAAGGAGTTCAAGCCGCGTATTTCGGCCGTCGGATCACCCCCGCTGGCCAGCCACGAGGCGCCGCCAGGTATCCCGATACCGAACAACTCCTTGGCCCGCGGGTCGGTGAAGCCGTCGACGCTCGTCGGCACGGCGACGATGTACTCGGGGACGTAGGACTCTGTCTCCCAGACGGCTTCCATCGCCGCGAACTTCTGTGGCTGGGTCTCGGCGACGTGGCGGCCGTACATGTCGCCGTGGAGCACCTGCAGCGGCGCGGTGATGAGCAGGGCGATGAGACCTATCTTCAGCGTCGCCTCCCAGAACTGGGGGTTCTCGACGGGGTACCCCCAGACGTGGTGTCGGAACACGTAGTAGGCGCCCACGCCGGCCATGAACAGTGCAACCGACTCGACGGCCGCGTTCTGCATGTGGACGAACATGTAGCTGAATCGGGGGTTGAAATATGCGGCCATCGGGTCGACGAGGTGGACAATAGTCTGGCCGTTCTCCGTCGCGAGTTCATAGCCACGGGGGGTCTGCATCCACGAATTCGCGATGAGAATCCACACGGCAGAGAGCCAGGTTCCGAGTCCGACGGCGATACTGGAAACGAAGTACAGTTTGTCACCGACGCGGTCCCGGCCGAAGACGAACACGCCGAGGAAGGTCGCCTCCAGCATGAACGCCATCATCCCCTCGACGGCCAGGGGCCCGCCGAACAGCTCGCCCGCGGCGGTCGAGAACGCGGCGAAGTTCGTCCCGAACTCGAACTCGAGGACGATGCCGGTCACGGTGCCGACAACGAACGAGATGGCGAATATCTTGGTCCAGAACCGACGCAACTGTTCGTATATCGGCTCGCCAGTCCGGATGTCCTTCCACGTGAAGTAGATGAGAAAGGGGGCAAGCCCCATGCTCATCACCGGGAAGATGATGTGAACAATGGTCGTCACGGCGAACTGGAGCCGACTGGCGATGACTGGGTCAATCATAGTTTCAATCGAACTGACTGCGGGGCGCTGGTCTACGGCGAAGCTAGCCAAGCAGCATCCTTAGATTTAATTTTGTCGTGTGACAAGAGAGCGGTTTACTGATCGAGAACCGTTCGTATGTATATGCAGACTCGATGGACGGTCCTCGTACTCGTCGTGCTGGTGACGGCTGTCCTGGTCGTCCGGGGTGTCGTCGCTATTCAGAACGGTGCGTACAGTACCTTCGGTCGACAGATGGGGGTCGGTGCTATCGTGTTTACGTTCGGCGTCGCGCTGGTCCGATACTGGGACCAGGTGGGACGATAGCCGCCGTCTCCCGACTTCCGGAGTCGGTCTCCTGCTTGTCACGAGACAAGTCCGAGTACACATAGATTGGGAACGTACAGTGTGAGGGGGCCGGTACGGTAGCCACAGCGGGAGAGAATAGATTACAAATAACTGCCGGTTACAAGCGCTAATAAACTAAAGACACCGTGACACTCGAACAGATATACTACGTCGGTACCGACGGCGACTACCGACGAACAATCAGAGACGAAGCGGCGGGCACCGTGACGGTCACCGCCTGTGAGAAAGCCGAAGCGGTCGAGCCACCCGATAGCGAAGCGACGGGTAGCGTCGTTATCGTCGACATCCCACATGTCTCTGACGCCGTACAGGCCGTCCAGTCGCTCTCAAACCGACTGGACGAGATGCCGGTGCTGGCGGTCGTCGAGTCGACAACGGACCCGCTAGTCGTGTTCGACATCCTCCTGGCCGGAGCTGTCGATTACGCGGAACGGGATGCGACCAGCGGTCAGCCGACGCAGGTACTCGCTCGCCTCCGGGCGATAGTCGGGGCGGACACGTCGGTGGCCGACGCGGATATGCAGCGACTGTTTCGGCAGGAACTCGAAACACGTCGGCAGACCGAGAAGCGACTGGCGACGGTCCTCGACCGAATCCCGCACCCGGTGTACTACCGGGACGCGGACGGCGTCTATCTGGGGTGTAATACGGCGTTCGAAAGGTTCTGTGGCGAACCGCGAGAGGAGATAATCGGATCCAGGACCGAGGAACTGAGCGGCGAGCGCCACGCGGAGTTGTGCGAACAACACGACGACAAGGTGCTCAAGACGGGTGAGAAACAGTTGCTTGAGACCACCGTCACCCTGCAAGGGAAGGAGCGACACATCCGCGCCAACAAGGCGCCATTGACCGAGGACCGGACGGGAATAGAGGGTATCGTGGCCAGTATCGAGGACATCACCGAACAGCGACGCCAGCAACAGCAACTCGAAACACAGAAGAACAACCTCGAAATCCTGAACAGCGTCACGAGACACGACATCCGCAACGACCTGCAGGTGGTTCTCGGGATGGCGGAGGTACTCCGAGATCACGTCGACGACGAGGGGATGGAGTATCTCGACACGATGGTCACCAAGGGACGCCACGCTGTGGATATTACCCGGCAGGCACGTGACCTCACGGAGACGATGCTCGAATCGGACTTCGGGACGGACCGTATCCCACTCAAATCCACACTGGACACACAGATAGACGAGATACGGAGCACCTACAATCAGGCCATTATCACCGTCGAGGGGGATATCCCGAACACGGCGGTCGTCGCCGACGGAATGCTATCATCCGTATTCCGAAACATCCTCGCAAACGGCATCCAGCACAACGACAGTTCAGTCCCGCGAATCCGTGTGTGGGTACAGACTACCGACCACCAGGCCACGGTCCACATCGCGGACAACGGCCCGGGGGTTCCTGACGAGCGAAAAGACGAGATATTCGGACGCGGTGAGAAGGGACTGGAAAGTTCGGGGACCGGCCTGGGACTGTATCTGGTCGATACGCTCGTCGACCGGTACGGCGGGGACGTGTACGC
>JAQCNK010000254.1 GCA_028275075.1 Haloarcula sp.
TCGACCCGTATAGCCGGCAGTATAAGTACCAGGCTCCCATCAGTTTGCCTATGTCACCGCCGGGGCGGGAAGTCCAGTATACGGAGTCGGATGTCATCGAGGTATTCAAGCACCGGGGCGACTACGCCGAGCCGCTGACCGCAACGGAGATCGCGGACCGGCTTGGCTGTTCGCGTCGAACGGCGCTGAATAAACTCCACGACCTCGAAGCCGAGACAGATATCACCAGCAAGAAAGTAGGCGGCCGCTCGCGTGTGTGGTGGATTCCAGTTTGGACCGACTAGCCGGAGCAGACACGGTCGGCGGGTACGAGCAGAGGACGTGGCGACTGATACTGGTGGCTGTAAGTTCGCATACGGGTCGACACTGATAGATATTCGCCGGGGTCTGGCGAGCCGAATTCTATCAATCGTTCTGTCGACCCGTATAAAGAATTGACCGTATGGCGCCGACGCTCCTTCGAAGTTAACTTGCGGTGGCCGGTTCAGATTCGGAGTAGATGAGCGGGTCCAACTTCACACAGCGGGTCCGATCACGGCTGCCAGCGTTGGGACTCGACAGTGCGGACACACGGTGGCTCGGCTGGCCACTGCTTGTCGGGCTGGTCGTCGTGGCGCTCTACCTCGCGACGAACGACTATCCGGCCTATGGCGCCGGGCTGTACGTGGAGACGGCCGACGCTATCCGGGCGAACGGCTACGCGGTGCCCGCGACGGTGCCGCACTACGGCCCGGAGGGAGTCCCCTTTGCCTACCCGCCGCTCATGTTCTACGTCCTCGCAGTGGTGCGAGATTTCGGGGTCGGCGGGTTCACAGTGGCGCTGTATCTCCCGCCGCTGGTCACCGTCGCGGCGCTCGTCCCGGCGTACCTCCTGGGGCGTGACATCGTGGGCGACCGCCGCGCCGGCACTGCCACAGCGTTACTGCTCATCCTGAACCCCCAGGTTATTGAGTGGCATATCAGCGCCGGTGGGCTTGTCCGCGCACCGGCGTTCGTCTTCGCGTTGTGGGGGAGCTACGCCGCGCTTCGCATCTTCCGTGACGGGGACCGCAAGTGGGTTCTCACGGGGCTTGTCTCGGTGGCCTTGGTCGCTCACACCCATCCGACCTACGCCATCTTCACTGTGGCCACCTATCTCGTGTTCTGGGTCGGCTACGACCGCTCACTGACCGGTTTCATCCGGGGCGCGGTCGTCGGCTTTGGCGCGCTCGCACTGGCGCTACCATGGCTTGGGACTGTGGTGAGTCACCACGGTGTCGCTGTCTTTTCCGGAGCCGCGGGCACGCACGGGGGCCTCCTCGGGGGAATCTACCGGCTTCGAACCTGGGGGCCCACTTGGAGTGTCCTCCCGCTGACAGCCGCCATCGGGCTGCTTCGGACACACCACCGAGTGTTGGGCGTGTGGACCGCAACCGTCTGGCTCCTCTTTGCCCAGCCGCGTTTCACCTACGCGGTCGGGGCCATCGCAGTCGTCGCAGTGACCGTCGAACTTCTCACGCAGGATTCTGCCGACAGGGTCCTGACTGTCGTCGACAGCGCGCTTGGTCGGGCCACGTCCGACCCCCCCGACCGACCGGACGGCAGGGTGCCCCAATCAGACACGCGTGTCGCCCGCCTTGCCGTCGCCGCGCTCGTCGTGGTCTCGCTGGTCGGCCTCGGCGGGCTAGGGTATGAGTTCGCCGGACCCGGCGACGGGACAACCCCGGAGTTCGTCGACGACGCAGACGCCGACGCCATGGCGTGGGTCACCGAAGCGACCGGGCCAGAGACGACGTTCGTCGTTTTCGGTGACGCCGCCGAGTGGTTCCCCCTCGTGACCGACCGGGCCATCCTCGTCTCCCCATGGGGCGCCGAGTGGCGCGGACCGGACACCTACGAGCGACACCTGACGGCGTTCGTCAGCGGCTCGAAGTGTCCGAGTCGTAGTTGCGCCGAGGTTGCGATGGCGTCGGTGGGCGCCGTCCCAGACTACGTCTACCTGCCCAGAGACAGCTACACGGTTCGGGGGGAGTACCAGCGCGCCAACGGGACCCTCGAAACGTCCTTCGCGGAGAGCACGCGGTATGAACGGGTCTTCGAGAACAAGGGCGTCGTCGTCTTCCACCGAGTCAGCGCAAACGAGCGTACAGCGACTGCCACCGGCTGACCAGCGACGCGACGCGGTCCGAGGAGACGGCCCACACGCTGAAGGTGGCGAGCAGGGCCCCCGCGATCACATCGGTCGCCCAGTGGATTCCCAGAACCATCGTCGAAAGAACGATACTCGCCGCAAGAAAGACCGCGAACGGTGTCCACTGTGGAAACATCTCGCGGTCTCGGAGCGCGAGCAGGGCCACCGTCACCGACAGCGATGTGTGTAGCGACGGGAAGACGTTTGTGTTGGCGTTGACCTCGCTGGTCAGCAACTGGAATCGCGGGAACGTATCGAACAACGCCGGCTCAACCAGCGCTGGCATATAGTTGCGCGGTCCGTAGGCAATAAATAGCAGGTAACAGCACATCCCGATGGTGTAGTTGATTGCGTAGGCGAAAGCGGTGTGTCGGAGGTGCCGTCGCTCATCGGCCAATATCGACGCGAGCAGCGGAAACACGAGGATAAAGGCGTAGCCGTAGACGTAGGCGTAACCGAAATACACCGTCAGCCAGCCGGGGGTTATCGACTGTATCGTCGCGACGACAGTCCCTTCCAACGAGAAGATGAACTCCGTGATGTTGGTCCCGATGATCCACGAGAGGTCGACACCGACGTTACGGACAACGCTGTTTATGAGCAACACGCCGGCGAGCAGGGCAATGGGCTTGACCGCCACCCGCAGACGACCGGGCAGGTCGGCGACAGCGGTCCGAAGCCGCTCCGGGCCGACGATGATCGAAAGCGAAACCGACAGCATGAGCGAGAGGACGGCGACGACCTCAATGAAGACGGCGAGGACACCCATCGTTAGGACTGGAGCAGGCGCCCCTGATCGTTGTATCGATAGCCCGCTGTGCGGAACGCGTCACGGGCCCGTTTCGAATCGACGACTCCCGCTGTTCCGAGAAAATCGGTGACCGGGTCCGACGGCTCCCAGGTGAGGTCTGGGGGGAGCCACGGGGTGCCTGCCAGGGGGCTGACCGCCGGGTCGACGTAGCCGTCGAACACCGACTGTGCCAGCGCGTTCCGGTCGACCAAACGACTGAGTGTCCTCCGAAATCGCGGGTTCGTCAGCGGCGGGCGTCGGGTGTTGAACCCGACGAAGTAGAACGCCTCGCTGCGGTCGACGTTGAGCGAGACATCCGTCGCACGGCCGATAGTCGAACTGAGGTCGGGCCCAACTCCCAACGCAGTCACGTCGGCCTCGTCATCGACGATGAGCGCGACCGCGGAGGAGTCGGAGCCGACGAACTGGAGTTCGAACTCCTCGAAGGCCAGTCCATCGGAGAGCGCACTCGGTAGCCCCGTCTCCTCGGGAGTCTCCAAGAAGTGGTCGTCGAACCGTTCAAGCACCAGTGTCTCTCCCTGTGCCACAGAGTCAAACTGCAACGGCCCGCTCCCGACCGGCGGCACGTTCGCGGTCACGAGCGCGTCCGTCGTCGTCACACCGACGTTGACACCCCTGACTGTCGCCTTGTTCGTTCGGTCGGTCCAGATGTGCTCGGGCAAAGGGGGAACAGTAAGCACTCGACGGGCAGTCTGGCGGCTGCAGTCGTCGAACTGCAGTTGTACCGTCAGTTCGTCGATGGCCTGGGCGGTCTCGACGAGCGAGGAGCGACCGCGATAGCGGAACGTCGGAACTGACTCCGCAGGTGACCCCATCGAGGTGTCCCGTAACAGCTGGTAGGTGAACGCGACGTCGGACGCGGTAAGACGCTCACCATCATGCCAGCTGAGATCCTCACGCAGCGTCACCTCGAGTTCGAGAGAGTCGGTCCACTCCCAGTTCGTGGCCGCCCAGGGGTATAGCGTTCCCCGGTAGCGGTATGCGAGTGGATCGTAGATCAGGTCGGTGATGTCCGATGGCCCCCGGTAGCTCGACATGAGCGGGTTGAGGTTCGCCATCGGTCGGTCATCGGGCGTTGTCGCGCGGAGCCGGGTCGCCGATGTCCCAGTGGTGTTCAACGTCAGCAGGTTCGTCGGCGACGGATCGAACACTCCGTTCCACCCGGTGAACCGATCGGTACGGGCGGCACGGATAGCGTTGGGAAAGCCCAACACGAGGAAGGGACACACCTGCACGAGGCGTCGCTGGATGCGCGTGACTGTCTCGGTCCGCTTGTTCCCTGTCTCACGGCGCTGGCGTTCCAGCAGGTCGTCCATCAGGAGGTTCGTGTAGCCGAAGGGGTTCTGTAGACCGGACTCGACTGAATACGTCGAATGCAACAGCGGATAGAACGCGTCCGGGTCGGCGAACGCACCCGGAAACTGGCCGACAAACACGTCGAAATCTTGGTTGATCAGGGTCTGCCGATAGAGCTCCTCGGCGGTAATGGGCTGGATACTGGCCCGAATACCCCCCGCCTCAAACCAGGCTGACAACTGTCGGGCGATCCCGATGGCGTAAGGGTCCTGATCCACCGGGAGCGTTTTAATCGATACTGAGATGGGTTCCGGTTGGTTCCGGCCGGCGAGCGATCGAATTCGACTGAGACAGCCGCTGCTCGCAGCGAGTGTCCCGCTGAGACCTGCCAGTACGGAGCGTCGGGTGATCCCCACATTACCGGACCGGGGAGCCATTACTGTAGGTGTTTAGCTCATGATATAACAGCCCTGTGTTTACGAGCGGCCGAGCGCAGTGATAACAAGCGATGGGATAAGCAATCCACCGACCCGCACAGAGTATCGTAGTTATGTTTCGTTAAATCCCCATTCGGCTGCTCGTTGCTTCGCTTCCTGTCTGGCCTGCTTCTGGATGGCTTCTATCTTCTCCTCGTCGTCGAGGAACGCTTCAACGGCGCCGTGGTGATCCCCCGACTCGGTTTCGGGGCCTGTCGGCCGCTCGTCGGATGCGGCTCGACGGGTGCTGTCGGCCAGCGCGGGGTCGCCGGCCAGCCGTTCGGCGGGCATCCCTGGCGGCACGCGGAGTTCCTCGACTTCGTGGACGGTCGCGAGATCAGTCCCGTCGAGTTCGTACACCGAGATATGATACGGTCCAGGAACTGCGAGGTCGGCCAGCGCCGGTGGCCCGCCCCGATCGGTGCCGGTGTGGTAGGCGACAACCGGGACACCGTCATTGAACGTGACCACGCCGCGGCCGTCCGCATCCAGCAGGAGCGAGTCCTGTGGCTCGAACACCGCGTAGCCAGTCACACCTCGATCCAGCAGTTCCGCCAGTGGTTCGCGTGGGTCAGTGACGACACGTGACTTGCGGAGTCGGCCCTGGGGGAGCTTCATGGTGGCTCCGGGATGACGGCGCTTCGGAATCGATCTGCAACATCGTCCGATGTCCCGTCCCTGACTGACAGCGAGTCGGCCACCCGACGGTACGCTGTCGCGGCCTCGCAATCCGGAGCGTGTGCTAAGAGCGGTCGGCCGGCCCGGCGTGCCTCGCGTGCCCGCTCGCTTTCCGGAACAGCGCCGAGCGTCGGCCCGCCGAAGTAGCGTTCAGTCTTCTCGGCGACGCGCTCGATACCA
This sequence comes from Haloarcula sp., assembly GCA_028275075.1. Classification (GTDB taxonomy): domain Archaea; phylum Halobacteriota; class Halobacteria; order Halobacteriales; family Haloarculaceae; genus Haloarcula. The sequence goes on from JAQCNK010000254.1 coordinate 5,612, forward strand.
TCTTCCCGGACCTTATTGAAGAGGACGCCAGCAACGTCGGTGTCGTATGACATGGCGTACTCCTGGACCTTCAGGCCGTCCGAGATGGCAGGGATAGTGGGCTGGAGGACGATCACCGCCCGGTCGGCCATGACCACCGGGAGGACAGCCGCGCGGCTATCCAGCGCCGGCGGAGAGTCGAGCAGAATGACATCGGTATCGGCGGCCAGTGTCGCCACAACGTCCCGAAGGCGCGTCGGGTCGGCGTCGCGGAACCCGTCGAGGCTCGTCCCACACGGGACGACCGTCATCCCGAAGCGCTCGTAGGTGGCCGCCCCGACGGCCGCTGACTCCGCAAGCACGTCGTGCAGCGTCGTTTCCACATCAGAGAGTCCGGCATGGAAGAGGAGATTCGCCATTCCGGTGTCGGCGTCGACCACGGTGACATCGTAGCGTTCGGCCAGGGCCATCCCCAGCGCGACCGTGCTGGTAGTCTTCCCTGTTCCGCCTTTCCCGCTGGCGACAGCGAACACTTCGACCATTATGCGTAGTGGTCGGCTGACCGCACATAAACTTCCGGGCGGGGAGCGGGAAATATAGTGGTATAGGGTCGGCATCTTGGGCAGAAACTGGTCCACTGTGATACGGGTCGACAGAAGGATTGATACAATTCGGCTCGCCAGACCCCGGCGAATATCTATCAGTGTCGACCCGTAGATTATTGATACTGGTGGCTGTAAGTTCGTAAAGATATTCGCCACCCCGGGGTGGCGCATTACTTCAGTTTGTTACAGCCACCAGTATGAACCGACGCTGTGACAGACGCCCGCTCGCGGTTG
>JAQCNK010000257.1 GCA_028275075.1 Haloarcula sp.
CGAACCAGCGGTCGATGCGTTCATCGAGGAACTAACAGATGCGACCGCCGTTATCTTCTGGCTTCACGGGGCTGAGGACAGCATGCCCGGCTACGAACGGGCGGTCAAACGCCTGCGTGAGGCCGGTGTCCCGCTCGTGGTCAAGGCCACCGGCGACACCTTCGCGTACGAGGACACGTCGGTTCCGGACAGCGACCGCGAGACGGTGTACGACTATCTGGAGAAAGGAGGCGCGAGCAACGTCGCCAACTGCCTGCGCTTCCTGCTGAGCCAGTACGGCGATGTCGACCCCACATACGACGACCCCGTTGCGCTCCCGACGGAGGGCGTCTACCACCCGGACTACCCGGGCGCCAGCTACGAGGAACTGCTGGCGACGTTCACCTCCGATGTGCCAACCGTTGCGGTGTGGTTCTACGAGTCTCACTGGACCCACGAGAACACCCGCTACGTTGACGCACAGGTCCGCGCCATCGAGGCCCAGGGCGCGAACGCGCTGCCAATCTTCTGTGAGCCGGCCACCGACACTGACGGGCAGTGGAGTGCCGAGCAGGTGACCGAGGAGTGGCTCGTCGGCGCAGACGGCGACCCCGTCGTGGACGCTGTCTGCTCGTCGTTCATGTTTTCGCTGTCGATGGACGAACGCGGCCGCGACGCCGATGACGAGGGACAGAGCGCCGAAGACGTGTTTCTCGACAAGCTGGGCGTCCCGGTCATTCAGACGGTGACGACGATGCGCTCGCGCTCGCGGTACGATTCGAGCGATACGGGCGTGATGGGGTTCGAACTCGCACTTTCAGTCGCGCTTCCGGAGTTCGACGGGAACGTCATCACACATCCCATCTCCGGGAAGGAACGCACCGAGGATACGGCTGATATCGGTAGCGCACCGAAACAGCACTTCCCTATCGAGGACCGCGTCGACCACGTGGCTCGCCTCGCCGTGAACTGGGCACGGCTCCGACACACGCCCAACGAGGAGAAGAACGTGGCCGTCGTCCTCCACAACTACCCGCCCAGCGACGACGGCATCGGCACTGCCTTCGGACTGGACTCGCCCGAGAGTACAGTCAATCTCCTGACAGAGCTCGACGCCCGCGGCTACCAGACCGGTCCAACCATGCCCGACAGCGGGCAGTCCCTCGTCGAGCGCCTGACCGCACAGCTTACCCTGGAGGACCGCTGGGTCGCTCCCGAGGACGTGCGCGAGTTGAGCGTCGACACCGTTTCACCGAGCGAGTACGGGGAGTGGTTCGACGCGCTCGACGACGAGTTCTGCGAGAACGTCGTCGAGGAGTGGGGTGAAGCGCCCGACCGGCCCTTCGCCATCCCGGGCGTCGAGTTCGGGAACGTCCTCGTCACGGTCCAGCCCCCGCGTGGCTTCGGAATGGATCCGTCGAAGGTGTACCATGACTCGGACCTACAGCCACCCCACGACTACGTTGCGTTCTACCGCTGGCTCCGCAACGCCTACGACGCTGACGCGGTGGTCCATCTGGGCACCCACGGCAGCCTGGAGTGGCTGCCGGGCAAAACGGTTGGACTGGACGGTGCCAGCGCCCCCGACCAGCTAGTCGACGACATCCCGAACGTTTACCCCTACATCGTCAACAACCCCGGGGAGGGAACCCAGGCAAAGCGTCGGTCCTACGCCGCCATCGTCGACTACCTGACGCCGGTCATGGCCAACGCTGGCACCTACGACGACCTTGCAGAGCTCGAAGAACTGGCCGACCGCTACCGCGAGGCCGGGATGGAAGACGCCCGGACCGACGACGGCGAGCACCTCGCCGACCGAATCCGTGAGGTGGTGGACGACCTGGATCTCGCTGTCGAACTCGGCATCGCCGGCGAGATAGATGAGCAGGCCGACGTGCGCGGCCCCGAGGAAGCCGGCTCGACGCTCGCCTCGGGTTCCGTTGACGGGGCCGACGTCTCCGTGGACGAACTCGTCGAACGCGTCCACGAGTATCTCACGGACGTGAAGACGACCCAGATACGCAAAGGGCTGCACACGATGGGCGAGCCGCCGGCTGCGGACCGCCTGGTGGACTATCTCGTGGCGCTCACCCGACTGGAGAACCCAGGAGCGCCGTCGCTCCGGGAAAGCGTTGCCGGCGTGCTCGGCGTGGACTACGACAAACTCCGCAACGCCCCCGGCGAGTACGACGACGCGCTCGGGATGACCTACGCTCAGGCCGCCGACCGCGTCCACGAGACGAGTCTGGATCTGGTCGAGACGCTCGCACGGTATGAGTTCGACGTGCCCGAGAGCGAACTCGAAGACAGCGATTCGGAGGTCAACATGAACCTCCTCGTGGTCGATATCGACCCACTCGGAGACGCACGGGCGAACTCTGGCGCCCACGACCAACTGCGTGACGCGTTGGCCTACATCTGTGATGAGGCCGCGCCCAGAGTCGCGGGCGCAGCCGACGAGATTCCACGTACTGCAGACGCGCTCAACGGCGAGTACGTCCCGCCGGGGGGCTCCGGTGCCCCCACCCGAGGGGGTGTCGACCTGCTACCGACAGCCCGAAACTTCTACACGCTGGACCCACGGAAGGTGCCGGCCAAGACGGCATGGGACGTGGGTCGCGAGGTTGCCGAGGGCGTGCTTGCGCGGCATATCGACGATGACAGTGCGGTAGAAAGCGCTGCGGAACAGCCGGGCGGACAACGCCCGCGAGACGGGGGGTATCCCGAGGAGATCGGTGTCGTCGTCTGGGGGACACCGACGGTTCGGACGCGCGGGGAGACAATCGCGCAGGTGTTGGCGCTGATGGGCGTCGAGCCAGTGTGGTCCGACGCCGGTCGTGTCGAAGATGTCGAGCCGATCCCGCTGGCGGAACTCGGTCGGCCGCGAATCGACGTGACGACTCGGGTCTCCGGGCTCTTTCGTGACGCCTTCCCCGCTGCGGCGAGCGTCATCCACGACGCCGTCGATGCGGTGGTCGCTCTCGATGAACCACACGAGATGAACTACGTGAAAAAGCACGTCGAGGAGGAAACTGAAGACCTCGTGAGCGATGGCATGGACGAGAGCGACGCCGAGGGCGCGGCGAAACACCGCGTCTTCACGACGCGCCCCGGCGGCTACGGTGCGGGGACGAACAAGGCCGTCGACGAGGGCAACTGGGACGACCGCTCGGATCTCGCCGACGTGTACGTCCAATGGGGCGGCTACGCGATGGGGTCTCGTGGCACCGTCACCGACGCCCACGACGCCTTCGAGCGCCGCCTTGGGAGCGTAGAAGCCACGGTCAAGATCGAGGACACGGCCGAGCAAGACGAGTTCGACTCCTCGGACTGGTACGCGTTCCACGGCGGGTTCATCAGCGCCGTCTCGGAGATTTCCGGGGCCGAGCCCGCCTCCTACGTCGGTGACTCCTCGGACCCCGACAACGTCGACGTTTACACCAACGAGGAGAAGGTCCGGAAAGCGATGCGGGCCCGCGTACTCAATCCCAGTTGGCTGGACTCGATGGAAGAACACGACTACAAGGGCGCCGGCGACCTCTCGACCACCGTCGACGTGGTGCTGGGCTGGGACGCCACTACCGGCGTCGTCAGCGATGCGCTCTGGGAAGACGTAGCACAGAAGTACGCCCTCGACGAAGACCGCCAGGACTGGCTCAAAGACGTGAACCCATGGGCGCTGGAGTCAATTACCGACACGCTGCTGGAGGCAATCGACCGCGGGCTATGGGACGCCGACGAGGAGATAACCGAGCAGTTGCAGAACGTGAACCTGACCGTCGACGGTGATCTCGAAGCGCGTGCCGGTGCCGATCCGAAGGGGGTGCCAAGCGATGACGACTGACAGCCAAACTGAACCAGAGAGCGAGTTTGAGGAGTACGCCGACCTCGGAGCGACGACGAGCGATGCAATGGAGATCGCAGAGACGAGTATGGACCGCGTCCGCGAACTCGTCCCCGACGAGACACTGGGTGACCGCATCCGTCAGAAAGCCGTCCACGCGACCGGCGACCCGGAGTTCCAGCATCTGATTCGGTTCTCCGGCTCCGAGGAAGCGGCCGCCGTCCGGGCCGGTGCACGCGCCGTGCGGGACGAACGGCCGGTCGTGACAGACATCACGATGGTCAAGGCCGGCATTACGGGCCGGGGGCACGACTGCCCGGTCCGGAAAGCAATCGGCAACGGGGCCGAACTGGCAGCCGAGACCGGGATGACTCGAACGGCGGCATCGGTACTCGAACTCGATAGCGAGGGTGTCTACGACGGGGCGATAGCGGTCGTCGGCAACGCGCCCACCGCTGCGCTCGCACTGGCGGACTGTATCGAGAACGGGACACGACCTGCAGTCGTCGTTGGGACCCCCGTTGGCTTCGTGAAAGCGGCAGAGAGCCGGAAACGGCTCCGCGCGGTCGCCGACGAACACGGCGTGCCAGTCATCACAAACGTCGGCCGCCGCGGCGGAAGCGGTCTCGCCGCGGGACTGACGAACGAACTCATCCACGTCGCGAGCGACGCCAGGGAGGGCACGCTCGACCTCGCCGGAGGTGACTGATGGGAGACGGCTACGATCTCGACGCGGGCCCGGACCCGGCGACGCTCGCGGCGGCGACACCGGAACCGCCGCACGACGAGGTCAGTGATCCTGTCTATGCCGTCGGTATCGGCCCCGGAAACACGGAATATCTGACCGCGCGCGCTCAGCGCGCTCTCAGTGAGGCCGACGTCGTCGTCGGGTTCGAGACCGTCGTCGACTTCGTTCGCGGGGAGACCGACGCCGAGTTACTCACCTGTGGCTACCGTGACGAAGGCGAGACGCTCGACGCGTTCGCCCAGCGGGTCGC
>JAQCNK010000263.1 GCA_028275075.1 Haloarcula sp.
GACGCGGTGGCGTGGACTGAGTACCGCGACGGTCGGTCGTTCCAGCGCGGTGAGACCGCCGACGGCAGTTACCCATCGAACTTCGACGTGACGACAGTGGCCGTCGAGCGGACCGAACTTCTAGTGACGCCCGATAATGCCCAGACTGCACTGGTCGAGGAACTCGACGCGGCAACGGAATCCATCGACGTGATACAGCCGACCGTCGGTGGGTGGGATGAACCACTCATGCGGGCACTCCGCCGCGCCGCAAAGCGAGATGTCGAGGTTCGACTCCTCCTCAGTTCGGCCTGGTACGCCCGCGAGGATAACCAGAAGACTGTTGACCGGTTCGAGGCGTGGGCCGACCGCACTGACGCATCGCTATCGGCATCGTTGGCCGACCCAGGCGACCGCTACGCGAAGATCCACGCCAAAGGCGCGGTAGTCGACGGAGACCGCGTGATAGTCGGCAGCCTGAACTGGAACGAGCAGGCCGCAACGGTCAACAGGGAGGTTATCCTCGTCCTCTACGGCGGGGCCGCTGCAGACTACTTTGGGCGCGTGTTCGAACGCGACTGGAACGGTGGGACATCGGGGGTTCCGCTGGGTATCGTGGCCGCCGTCCTCGGCGCTCTGGTGGTTGCCGGCATCGCGGCTCGGCGCGTTCGCTTTCGGAATTAGATGCCGTCGGGCAGCGTCGTCGAACTCGCCAGTTCCTCGTCGATTTCGGCCTCCGCCATCTTCCCGACCAAGGTATCAATGACCTCACTGCGCATCCCCTTGACGAACTTGATCGACCCGACAACGAGATGCCCGCCACCACTCACTCCGCCACCGTCGACCTCTTCGGTCAGTTCAGTGACGTACTGCGGGATGTCGAGTCGGACGCCGTCAGACCGGAGGACGGCGAAGTCGGGACCGTAGCCGATGGTGATGACAGGATCGCCGGTTTCGGCGACTTTCGCGTCATGAATTTCACCGGTCGTCTTCCCCGGCGCAGGGTAAGTAAAGCGGTAGGCGTGGTTCTCCACATCGATCTGGTAGAGGTGCGCACCGTTGTCCAAGCGCTCATGATCGACGTGATTCATCGCGGCTTCGAGTTGCTGGTCGACATCGCGCTCGGCCTTGTCAGCAAGCTGGCCGACGAGTTCGCCGTGGCGCGCACGGTCGTCACAGTCCACGTTGAGTACGTCGGTGATGAGCTGCTCGCCGGAGCTATACCGCAGCCAGTGTGTGGCATAGTCCAGCGCCTCGCCGATGTCGCGGAGATCACGCTCGTCGTACCCTTTCTCTTCGGCCAGCGCGAGGTAGTCGGCCATCGCCTCACCCTCCGAGCGGTCCGAGAGTCCGGCGACGGCGGGGACGTGCTGGAGGTCCTCCGTGAGTTCGGGGGCGATCATCCGCGCGAGTTCGACACACATCATCCCAGTTGTGATGCGGTAGTCTTCGTCGTGGAGATATGGGTTGACGTGTTCGCTGATGAGCGGCTCGACAGCCTCCGGGTCCGGATGATGGTGATCGACGACGACCACGGGGATGTCGTAGTGACGGAGGTTCCGGTATGCCGGCGTGTCCTCCTCGGTAGACCCGTTGTCGAGCATGAGAACCATCGGGAGCTTCTGGCCGTGGCGAGTGCGGTCCTCCAGCGCGAAGTTGAGATCGCGCGTGACGTCTTCCATCTCGTAGTAGGGGGCCTTGCTCGGGAGGCGCTTGAGAAGGTGCTGGGGCGCGTCTCCGTCCTCGTAGTGGTCTGCAATGAACCGTTCGAGCGCGACTTGGAGCGGGACACTCGCACAGAGCCCGTCGCCGTCGGCGTGGTGACGCATCCTGATTGGGCGTCCCTCTAGCACGGTCTTGCGAAGCTCTGTCGCCACGTCTCGGAGGTCGTCCCAGAGCTTCTCGAAAGCGGGCCACTCGACGAGCGGGTCGATGTCGGCCGGCTCGGCCGCCACATCGAGGGCACTCTGTAGCGAGGCTTCGACATCGGTCGCCTCGTCGCCCTCCAGCGGGGCCAGCGAGTCAACTTCGATCTGGATGCCACCATTGCGCTCCTCGGCTCGGCCGGAAACGCGGACGATATCGTCCATCTCAACGTTCGGGTGCGCCCGAACACCGGCCTCTTCAAACGCCGCACACGGGACGACGCCGGTGCCGTCGCGGACCTGGAAGATAGTGGGGCCGCCGGTCTGCTTGATCTGGACGACCTGCCCCGCAACGACGACAGTGTCACCCGTCGCGTCGGCGAGCTCCTCGACGTCGGTGGCGGTCCCCTGTGGGACGTGCTCAGTCTCGTAATCGGTCACTTGGACCTCCTCGAAACTCATATCGCCGTCCGAGCGGACCTCACCCAGTTCGACGACCAGTGGGTCGCCCTCCTCGTACGAACCGACGAGGTTCGAGTCGTGGACGAGCCCGGAGACAGCGTCCGAGAGATCGACGAAGACGCCGTAGTCGACGACTCCGTTGACCGTGGCGCGGTAGCGCGAGCCGACCTCGACATCCTCAGCGGTACAGCCAGAGGCTAAATCGTAGACGATGGCTCCCCCCTCGGGAGCCTCGGCACCGTCGTCGGTGCCAGTTGGCGAAGACATTTGCCAGTAGTTCGATACTCGTCGGTTTGTACTCTTCGAAATCGATGGCTAGCTACATGTGGATGCAGCCGTGTATCGAAACGCGCTATCGACTCACCAACCACAAAGCCCCGAACCGTTCGGCTCATACTGGTGGCTGTACGTTCGTAAAGATATTCCCTACCCCGGAGTGGCGAATTTACTTCAGTTTGTTACAGCCACCAGTATCAGGGGCTCGCCGTCGTCAACTGTTCGTAGAAAACGCTATTTTCAGGCGGTATAGCCGCCGAGAGTAACCAGTACTACCGAACTCTCACGCCGCTCCCAGAGCGGAACCCTTAGAAACGGCCCGAACTTCCCTCGGAATATGGGGCTGTTTCGCTCGGGCGAGATTCTCGGTATTGCCGAGTCGGCACTCGGGTTCGCGCGGGCCGCGTCCGAGGAGACGCATCCGAACGAGTATATGGGACTGCTGCGGGGCGACAAAGCCCGGAAAGTCGGTCTGGACCGGGACGGTACCGTTCTGACTGACGTGCTGGTCATTCCGGGGACCGAGTCCAATCCCGTGAGCGCAACGGTAAAGACGAGTATGGTGCCAAACGACATGCGGGCGGCAGGGTCGATTCATTCCCACCCGAACGGCGTGCTCCGGCCGAGCGACGCCGATCTCGCGGCGTTTGGCCGCGGTGACGTGCACATCATTCTGGGCTATCCGTACGGGCCCGACGACTGGCAGGCGTTCGA
>JAQCNK010000264.1 GCA_028275075.1 Haloarcula sp.
CAAAACCATACCCAACTGACTGTCTGGCTGCCACGTTCCCAGTACTGTGTCGCGCGCGCCCCGCTGTCTTGGGTATACCAGCCCCATCCACGTCTCATGTAACCGGCGGAAATCGACGCGAAGACCCTCAATAACTCCGTTGCTCCCGACTGGCATACCTATCAGTTTACCCCGCCCGTGCTAAAGCTTTCAGGCTCATACTGCCGGCTGTAACATTACGGACGCATTCGACACCCCGGGCTGGGCGAATATCTCCGCGTACGTACAGTCGACAGTATCAGTCCCAGGCGTCGGGACCGAAGTCCGGGTTGACCTTCCGGTCTTCGCGCTCGATACCGTCGATGCGGGCGATATCCTCGTCGCTGAGTTCGAGGTCCAGACTCTGCCAGTTGTCAGCGATGTGATCGCGGCCGGTCGCTTTCGGGATGGCGCTGACACCCTTTTGGTTGAGCCACGCGAGACTGACTTGGGCGGCACTGACACCGTGATCGGCTGCGATATCGGTCAGCACGTCGCTCTCAAAGACATCGCCGCGGGCCAGCGGCGAGTATGCGACGAGTTCGTAGTCGTGGTCGTCGGCGTGGGCACGGAGTTCCTCCTGTTGGAGGAACGGGTGAATCTCGACCTGGTTGGCCAAAAGTGGGGCGTCGAGAATCTCCATGGCTTCCTCGACGTGGTGCGGTTCGAAGTTCGAGACGCCAATGTTGTCGATCTTCCCCTCGCTGTAAAGTTCGTCGAGCGCACCAAGAGTCGCCTCTGGGTCGTATGCGCCCGCTGGCCAGTGGACGTACAACAACTCGACAGCGTCGACACCGAGGTCATCCAGACTTTGGTGTGTCGTTGCGTGAACGTCCTCGGCGGCTAGGTTCGAGTTCCAGACTTTTGTCGCGAGGAAAATATCTTCGCGGACCACGTCGGCGGCCGCGATGCCATCCCCGACGGCGTCTTCGTTGCCGTACACCTGTGCGGTGTCGACGTGCCGATAGCCCATCTCCAGGGCAGTCGTGACACTGTCAGCGCATTGGTCGGGGTCATCGTTCTGCCAAGTTCCGAGCCCCAGCATCGGCATACCGCTGGCGCGCGGAGCACTGTCCGCTGTTGGCGTCTGTTGTGACATCACCGGAACTGTGGTGGTCACGGCTGAAAAGCGGCCGGGAACCGGTGGCTCGGGACAACTGGAAACCGACATATTCAGGACAGGCCGGTCCAAACGACGAGCCATGACAGACGGTAGTAGGGACGTGTCTCGTCGGGCTTTTATGCGGACCGCTACGGGGGCGACGGCCGCTGCAGCCGCGACCGGCACTGCCGCCGCACAGGCGGAGACGGCGACTGAGAGTGGTACAGCGACCGCCACGCCGACTGGCACCGCGACAGACAGCGGTACCGAAGCCGAGACCGAAAGTAGTGATGATGGTGGCGGGCCGCCGGACTTTGGTGGTTTCCTTGATCCAGTCGGCAACTTCAGCGGGAGCGTCGTCGACGCTCGCGGGCAGGACAGCGTGACCGTCGAAGTCGGTGTCGAGGCCAACAGCGGTGCGTACGGGTTTGGTCCGGCCGCCGTCCACGTCGACAAGGGCGCGACAGTACAGTGGGAGTGGACCGGTGAGGGCGGCGGCCACAACGTCAAATCCGCTGACAGTGGGCCACTCGATTCGGGCAGTGCCATGTCGAGTGCAGGAGTCAACTACGAGCACACCTTCGAGTCCGATGGTATCTACAACTACGTCTGTGTCCCCCACGAGGGGCTCGGCATGAAGGGGTCGGTCGTCGTCGGCAGCGATTACCCGACAAAGAGCACCGGGGGCAGCGGGAGCGAAAGCGGTCCGTTAGGCGTCCCAGGGAGCGCGAAAATGCTCGGCGTCGCCACCTCCGTCGTCATGGTTGCGACGCTCGGGATGGCATACGTCTTCATGCGCTATGGCGGGAACTATGAGACGCCGGGCGACCAGTACTAGTCGGTTCGAATCTCGACCCCGGCGTCCCGCGGTTCACCCTCGATAGTATCTACGACACGCCGGACAATCCGTGTCGCTTCCGTACGAACGAGCGGTTTGACTTTCTCGATAACCCAGCCGATGGAGACGAGTTTCGGCAGATCAACGGCGCTGGCCGAGGCGGAACTGGCATCATACTCGATGTGGAGCACAACCTCCGTGGCCGCTTCGACGCCGTCGGGCGGATCAACCGGCGTTACACCCCAGAACCCCTCGGCGTCGATATCTTTGCGTATCCGCCAGTCGATCCGTTCGGGTGGGTCGACACCGGTCACCTCTGACCGGGCCGTGTAAGATAGCTTCCACCAGGAGAACTCCAGGGCGTATCTCGTTCCGACGGTTCCGTCACCGTCCTGTGTCACCTGATCGAGATACTCCGAATAGCGCGCATAGCCCGGAAAGTCGAGGAGGAAGTCGTACAGCTCTTCGGGCGGCGCGTAGACGACCGTGCGAGCCTCGATTTCGTCCACACGAATCAAGGGGAGGGTCCCCACTGTAAGCTTTCGGCCACGCAGTGGCGAGAAATTGCCGAAAGATTCCCACTGCGCATGAGTTAGAACAAGAAATATTATTATCCTGTATTCTATACTGTGTTGTACATGAGTACATCCGACGTCACGCACGTCGAGGCCGATGGAAACGAGACGGGATGGGACGCCGTTGCGGATCTGCCCCCCAGCGCGAAGCTCGTCGCGAAGGTCTTGGAGTACAACGACAGCCTGACACAGAGCCAACTCGCCGAAGAGACGTTGCTGCCGCCCCGAACCGTCCGGTACGCGTTGACTCGCCTCGAAGAGGTCGACGTAGTCGGTTCTCGGTTCTCCTTCTCGGACGCGCGCAAGCGTATCTATACGCTGGCTATCGAGTGAATCGTTACAACCGACCGTATGAGGAGCCGAATTCTATCAATCGTTCTGTCGCCCCGTATACCTGCCGCTGGCACTGGCCGTGACGGTCGAACGGATGTAGCAACAGAGACTGCACCACAGTTCCGCTCAGGGCAACGTTGATTAATTCCCGGGCTTAGATATGCCATATGAAAGTCGCCCTGATAGGTGTCGGTCAAGCAGGGGGAAAAGTCACGCAGTCCCTTGTGGAGTTCGACTACAATATGGACTTCAACGCTGTTCGCGGCGCCCTCGCTGTCAACTCCGCGGAGGCCGACCTACAGAATCTCAACATCGATACGACCCTCATCGGCCGGGACAAGGTGAAAGGCCACGGTGTCGGCGGAGACAATGAACTCGGAGCCGAAATCATGCAGCAGAGCACGGGGGAAGTACTCGAAAATATCGACGGTCGAATTACCAGCGAGGCCGAAGCTGTCGTGGTGGTCGCCGGACTGGGCGGTGGCACCGGTTCCGGCGGCGCGCCAAGGCTCGTCCAAGAACTTCAGCGTATCTACGAGATACCGATCTACACCCTCGGCGTTCTCCCCGGTGATGACGAAGGGGCGCTCTATCAGGCCAACGCGGGCCGATCACTGAAGACTGCGGTTCGGGAGTCCGACTCGGTCATGCTCGTTGACAACGACGCCTGGCGCGGCTCCGGCGACAGCGTGGCCGAGGGATACGACCGGATCAACGACGCCATTGCCCAGCGCATCGGCCTGTTGTTCGCCTCCGGCGAAGCCACCGAGGGCGTCGGTGAGAGTGTTGTCGACTCCTCGGAGGTCATTAACACCCTCCGTAGCGGTGGTATCTCCGCCATCGGCTACGCCGCCACCGAGGCCAGTGAGGACCCTGAAGAGAACGTCACCACAATCACCAGTGTCACGCGCAACGCCCTCCTGACGAGTACGAGCCTCCCCGACGTCACCGACGCCGAATCCGCGCTCCTGGTCATCGCCGGCGACCCAGATCGGCTCTCGCGCAAGGGCGTCGAACGCGCCCGTCGCTGGGTCGAGGACAAGACTGGGAGCATGGAGGTGCGTGGCGGAGACTTTCCCCTTGACTCGGGTAAAGTCGCCGCGCTGGTCGTCCTATCGGGTGTTGAGCGCTCCGAGAAGCTAAACGAGATCATGGAGAAGGCGAAAATGGCAGCCAATTCCCAGACCACCGAAACCAACCCCGACGAGTACACTAACGACGATCTCGACTCGCTGATATAGGGTATCGCCTCTCATCGTGGTGCTACGCGCCACGAAGAAGAGCGTGGCAACCGCCACGCTATCCCCGTCAGACCAGGCTGGAACCGTTAAACTCGGTCCGGTCGTAGTCGTGGTCCATCAGGTCCAGAATCGTTGGCGTAATATCGTAGAGGTCGGCATCCTGGATGCGGGCCTCGGCATCGTCGACGATCAGCGTGGCGTTGTCGAAGGAGTGCATCCCGTTTCGCGGGCCGACACCGAAGACGTCCTCGCTGCCCTTGAACCCCGCTTTGAGGTCGAAGCCGTGGTTCGGAACGACGACGAGGTCGGGGGCGATGTCGGAGTGGTCGCCGCGGAAGGCGTCCTCGCGTGTGACGACGCGGTCCGCGACTTTGTTGCCGTTAGGCCCTTCGAGACTCTCCAGGTTCTCTTTCAGGTCGTCACGGACATCTTCGTAGTCGTCCTCACTGACGCCGCCATTCGGTTCGCGACCATCGAGGTTGATGTAGAACCGGCCGGGGATCAGCGAGTAGGCCGTCGCGTCTTCACTGATATCGCCCAGTTCAGAGTGGTCGTCGGTCGAGAAGTCAAGCAAGCCTTGCTGTTCGAGCCACTCGTTGAAGTGGACCTCATACTCCAGCGTGGTGAAGCCGTGGTCGGAGGCGACGACCATCGTGACATCGTCCGCGAGCTGGTCGCGAAGTTTCCCAAGGTACTCATCGACCTTGCGGTAGAAGTCGAAGAACTCCTGCTGGTACTCGCCGTCCTGTTCGTAGTCCTTGAACAGGAAGTGGTTGACCCGGTCGGTGGTCATGAACACGCCGAAGAAGAGATCCCAATCGTCTTGCTCGACGTAGTGAGAGAAGGCCTCGTAGCGCTGTTCGAGCGTCTTGTGAGCGTCCTCGACGAACTCGGTCTTGTCGTCGTCGTGCCCCAGCTTTGCGTTGACATCAATGCGGTAGTTGTTAGCCTGTAAGTGATCACGCAGGTCATCCGGGTACGCGGCCTTGTCGACGCCGGGCGAGAGGAAGCCCGAGACCATCCGCTGGACATTGCGCTGTGGCGGGAAAGTGACGGGAACGTTCAGTACGGTGGCATCGCGTCCCTCGTCGGTGATGCGGTCCCAGAGCCGGGTCGCTTGGACGTCCCGACCCATTGGAACGTAGGTGTCGTACGAACCGACTTCGCGGTCCTGAAAGCCGTAGACTCCTGTCTCGCCCGGGTTGACACCAGTCGTTAGCGCCGGCCAGCAGGCGCTTGACTCCGGTGGTACGATACTGTCGATGGGGCCGGCAGCGCCTGACTGTTTCAGTTCGGTGAGATTCGGAAACACGTCCGGATGTTCGTCGATGAGGCTGTACGGTACCCCGTCAATACCGAAAAACGCCACGCGCGGCGCGTCGTCCCCTTTCAGACGATCGAATAGTCCCATAGCCATCGTTAGACAGGTCGGGGACAAGAAGCTTCTTTTCGCAACCGCGTCAGAGAAAGCGGCAAAGCGTCCACACTACCGATACCACGAGTATGAATCGGTATCCGGTGGGTCGGCAGTATCACTATCCAGTCCAGCGCCGATTCTGTCCGTTAACCGGAGTTTCGACAGCGCTCAGTTAAACTGCTCGTCGTAGAGGTCCTGTGCGTGTTCGATTGCGTCCATCGCGGACTGCTTGTCTTCCCACCCCAGGGTCTCGACTTCCTTGCCCTCCTCCAGATTCTTGTACGTCGAGAAGAACTCGTCGATCTCGTCCAGTGTCTGCTGTGGGATGTCCCCGAGATCCTCGATGTGGTCGTATCGGGGGTCCTCTGTCGGGACAGCGATGACCTTATCATCCTGCTCGCCGTCGTCGTCCATCTTCATCAGTGCGACCGGCCGCGCCGTGACAACACAGCCGGGGAACGTCTGATCCTCGACGAGAACAAGCACGTCAAATGGGTCCTCGTCGTCGTAGTACGACTGGGGAATGAAGCCGTAGTCAGACGGGTAATGGACGTTCGAGTGCAACACCCGGTCGAGTACGACACCAGGGACGTCTTTATCATACTCGTATTTGTTTCGCTCACCTTTGAGACACTCCACGACAGCGTAGATCTCTTCGGGCGGGTTCGGTCCGGTTTCGAGGTCTTCCCAGAGATTCGTCATCATTCGCGTGTGTGCAGGGGCTATTTAAAACCATTTTCGTAATCGGATCGTCAGACAGCGGCCATACGGGTCGGCTGGTCACATACTGTTGGCTGTACGTACGTGGAGATAATCGGCGCCCCGGGCTGGGCGATTTCTGCCGTGATGGTACAGCCGACAGTATCAGGAACGCCGGCACGATTCTTCGCCCCGTCTGATAACCCGCACCGCCAAGCGATTGCTACTCATCAACGTTTTGGAATTGCGCTGATTCACTGAATTAGTAACAGTTACTGATGGTGGGAATATCTGCCATCATCCACTGTTATTACCGCGGCATACGGCGAAGTTAATAAGCGTTAAATAGCCTGGTGACAGTTGTCTTACTATGTCAGAGGCACAATCAGTGTCGAGCGGCCCTGGTGTCGCTAAAGACCTGACCGCTTTTCAGCAGAACATCCTTGTCATTCTCGCCGAAGAGCCCCGGTACGGGCTCGCTATCAAGCGAGAACTGGAGTCCTACTACAGCGACGAGGTCAACCACGGTCGGCTCTATCCCAACCTCGACGATCTCGTCGAGATGGGGCTGGTCGAAAAGAGCGAACTCGACAAACGGACGAACCAATACTCGTTGACGGCGGACGGCAAAGAAGCTGTTCTGGACCAACTTGACTGGGAGTTCTCGAAGCTTGTTACCGGCAGCGACCGCGCTGACGAACTCCACGCTCTCGTCGACGACCAGGCGTAATACTGGTGGCTGTAACAAACTGAAGTAATTCGCCACCCCGGGGTGTCGAATATCTTTACGAACTTACAGCCACCAGTATAACCAACACCTACAAGCGGCGTTCGGCTTCTGTAACCGTTAGCTCGATCGACTCTTCGAGTAGCTCCCGCTGTGTGTCCGTCGGCCAGGCGTTTCGCGGGAAGTACTCCGTGCGGAACTCAGCCAGTTCGTCGGGCGTGGCCTCGGCGATAGGCTTTGCATAATGATTTCCCATGAAATCAGCGAGCGCCCGGGCTGTCTCGGCGTGGACCTCACCGTAGTCCACTCGGACACGGTCGACGACCGCGTGGTTTTCGGCTTCGACGTCATCCCACGCCTCCGGGTCACCCGGGCCCGATAGGCGGATCTCGACGCCGCGGTCCGTGTCCTCGACCATGTCCGGCTGGATAACGCCGTCTTGGACCCACTCAGAGGGATAACAGACCAGCACGTCGCCGGTATCCTCTTCGCGGATACGGACCTCGTAGTCGTGGTCGTCAAGCAGGGATGCCCGCTGGTCTCGGTAGGCTGTTGCTGCCCCCTCATCGACCGCCTGGCGGGCCAGTCGCGTGAGTCGTTCCACCTCGTCTTGCGTGTCGGCTGGGAGGTCAGACATCGTCTAAGGCGTCGTTTGCCAGTTGGTCGGCGCGGTCGTTTATCTCTCGCGGAACGTGTTCGAGCTGCCAGTTGTCGAACTGCGTGAGCAACTCCCGAACGCGAACGCGCTGCTCACGAAGCTCAGGGTCGTTGGTGTTCCACTCCCCGCGGACCTGCTTGACGATGAGTTCCGAATCGCCCCGGATATGAAGCTCGTCGAACCCGTACTCGGTTGCGATTTCGAGAGCTTTTATCAGGGCAGCGTACTCTGCCTGATTGTTCGTCGCCCGGCCGATAGTCTCGCCGCCATCGGTGACGATGCCACCGTCGTCGACAAGCACGTAGCCGACCGACGACGGCCCGGGATTTCCACGGCAGGCGCCGTCGAAGTAGACGTGGACACGACCGCCGCCGTCGTCGTCGCGAAGTAGCGCCTCCAGTCGGGCAGTATCGCCGCCCTGAACGACCACCTTGTCGTCGTAGGCGACGGCAGTCGCGCCACCGTAGTCGGCGCGCCAGCGCTCGTGGTCGGTGTTGCCGTCGGCGATGGTGACACCGGCCGCGGCGACTCGCTCCCGGGCCGTCTCTGGGTCGCACTCGATAACGGGCATGGGCGTGAGAGACCGGGCAGCGATAATAGGGGTTGTGGTCCCGCCGTCTCGTACCGACTGGCGTCACGTTTTACTGTGACATGTCGGCCCCGCGGCGCGTCGGAGGTTGCAGTTCCCTGTCACACTGGTGGCCGTAACAAACTGACTGAGAGATAGCCACTATCGGCAGGGACACCTTCTTATCGGACAGGAGCCAACCCGGGATCGATGCGACTCGACGAGTTCATCGAGGGGTTCGAACGTGACGAGGGCGACCAGAAGCGCCGCCTCGCCGAGGAGAAGTCCTACGCCATCACGGACCATCTCGAAGCTGTCGAGCGGCAGTTTGATGCGGCCATACAGGGCGACGCGCTGTTTGGCTCGACCGCCCCAGAGATATTCGTCGGCCGCGCTGGCTATCCGAACGTCGCAACAGGGCTGCTCTCGCCGGTCGACCGAGACGCCGCGCCCGAGGGGTACGCCACGAGTAGCGACTGGTACAGCGACGGTCTGGGTATCGAAGACGTGCTCCAGCGCCGGACGGGGATGCTCAACTCGACCCGCCAGACAGCCGTTGACTCGGTCCAGCGGGGGAGTGACACCGGGACCGCTTACGACGTGTGGGAGGGGTTTGTTGGGGTCCAGCGCGAGGTCGCCATCGCCGATCACCCGGTCGATGTGGAGGTGGGCCTCGATGGAAAACCGGAACTCGACGTGGACTTTGACGGCGTGGGGACGCCGACCGGGCCCCGAGCGACGGCGACGGGCGCCGACCTCGCGGAGAACCCACATGTGCCAAAGGCCGTCGAGAAAACCCTTGCCGACGACGACTGGCAAGCCCAAGGTGCGATGACCTATCTGTATCGCCGGGGCTTCGATGTCTATGATATCAACACCATCCTCTCTGCTGGGGCACTGGGCCGAGCCAGTGAGCGGTCGCTCGTGCCGACACGGTGGTCAATTACAGCAGTGGACGACACTGTCGGTCAGTACCTCCGTGGGGCGTTACGCAACAGCAACACGATCGATACGCCCGAACTCTGGTACAACGAGTACATGGGAAACCGATACTGGGTTGTCCTCTCGCCGGGCCGTTGGGAGTTCGAACTCGTCGAGATGAAATCTCCGGGAAGTGTCTGGAACCCCCGGCCGGAGGCGGGCTACTACATGTCCAGCGCCCACGAGGGGTACGAGGGCCGGAGTAGCTACGTCGAGGAAACCGCAGGGGCGTACTACGCCGCCCGCTTGGGTGCGCTGGAACAGCTCAAACAGCGGGGCCGCCAGGCGAAGTGCCTCGTGCTCCGGGAGATCACCGACGACTACTGGGCGCCAGTGGGCGTCTGGCAGGTCCGCGAAGGCGTGCGCAACGCCTTCGACGGTGAGCCCGGAATCGGGCAGACGTTCAGCGAGACACTCGACGCGGTAGCGGACCAGCTCCCCGTGTCGATGGGCGCACTCCGGCGCAAATCCGAACTCGTCGCCGGTCTGCAATCACAGCTTTCAGAGTTCGGATAACTCCGCGCGCTCGCTGCGGATGGGCCGCCGCCTGGAACGGGGTACCCCCGCCGCCCTCGCGGAGATTTGGGATAATCTAGTGTCTCAGGTCTGCTATCATCCGAATCGACTGGTTTAACCGTCCAAGCCAGTTGACTCGGGACGTGCCCTCACAGCCAGCAGACGACCATCACGGTGCCAGGCTGCAGAGCGAGGCGTACCACATCACTGTCGACGATGGGGCGGACTCGTTCTGTGCGCTCAGCATCGAATCGCCCGAAAACGACCAAGCGTGGCTCATCTCCGATACGGTCACCGCACTAGCGTCTTTTCGGTGACTACTCCGTCGGGACCGGCCCGGTGCCGATAACATCCCGGACCGCGGCCTCGAACGTATGTCGGTCTGGGAAATACGTCGCCTCTATCTCTTCAAGTATCGCGGCCAGCTGCATTGGGCCATCGGGCGTCCGGACAATTGTGTCGCCCTCCCGGTCGACGACAGTGCTGTGCTTAATGCCCCAGGTGAGCCGTGCGGTCACCCGCGAGAGCGGGGCCCCCTCAACGTCGGGTCCCGCACCGAGTTCGACGGCCGGCTCTGCGTCGCTGTCCTCGTCGCTCATACCCGAACTCTGTCCGCCTGCCCGATTAGTGCTTTCGGAATGGCTCCTGACATTGCATACGTGCGCGCTCGCGTCATGCATACGTCTGACGGGTAGTTTTCAGGAACGCCACGTTATTTGCTGTATGACCAGTTTGGCGGACGTGTACGAGGGGGGAGCCGGCCGCGTGGCGACGCGGCGCCAGCAACTCGTTGGGACCGGGTTGTTCCTGGCCGGCGGGGCAGGGCTCGTCAGCGCCATCGCGCTGGCGACCACCGGCGTCGGGACGACGCTGGGACTGGATGCCTACGCGGCCCGAGAGATTGCCGGGATCGTCGCCGGTGTCGGGCTCCCGTCGGTCGTCCTCGGTGTTTTTGCCGTCCTCCCGGCCGGGATCCGGACCCGGCTGGTCGCTGTCGGCGGCGCCGGTGTCGCAGTGGTCGGCGTCGCCGCGTTCGGACAGATCTACCCGTATGACTGGCTGTCAAACGCTCCACTGCTCACCCTAGGCGCCAGTACCATCTACGTCGCCGGCGTGCTGACGACGTTCTGGTGCCTGTTTGCCGCTCTCGCCACGTTCAAAACGCGGAACGATCCCGGTGGTAGCGCCCGGATGAAAGTCACAGAAGAGGGGATCATCAAATTCGTCGAAGAATCCCGTTCGGTTCCTGGCCTGGGCGGCATCGGTTTCTTCGGCCAAAGCCCCGATGGTAGTGTCGACACCCAGACCAACCGCCC
>JAQCNK010000267.1 GCA_028275075.1 Haloarcula sp.
CACGTCCAGTGCGAGCGGTCCTGGTTCGAACCTGTCGGTGAACACACCGTCGCGCTTGTTCGCTCGGACCTGTTCGCGCTCGGAGAGTATGACGGCCGCGAGCGGACCGCGTTCCACGGTTTCGACTCGGAACTCAAGAGCCAACACTCCAAAGGGGGGTTCTCCCAGTCCCGGTTCGAGCGCCTGCGCGACCAACAGATAGCGAACCACGTCGAGCGGTGCGAGGCCGCTATCGACGAGGTCGACCCCGAACTGCTGTATCTCGTCGGCGAGGGGTCGGTCATCCACAAGTTCGACGACCGAGCCGTGGTCACCAAGGCTGTCGACGCGACCGGCGACCCAGAGGACGCACTCGCCGATGCGGTTCGGTCGCTGTGGACCGTTCGGCTTCTCACTCCCTAACGGTTCGCCGCCCCTAGCTTTAGGCACTCTCCCGGCGACTGTGCTCGTGTGCAGGTCGCCGTGCTCGCCCATGATTCGTTTCCCGACCGCGCCAAGACTGCGGTCGGACTCCTCCGCTACGGTGACCATGAGGTCCGTGCGGTGCTTGATCGCGCCGCCGCGGGCCAGCGGGTCGCCGACCACCTCCGGGACGTACAGGACGCCCCCATCGTCGCGTCGATGGATGAGGTCCCCGACGTCGATGCGCTGGTCATCGGTGTGGCACCCATCGGCGGCGGATTCGAGGCGTCTTGGCGGGCCGACGTGCGGACGGCCCTGAAACGGGGTTATCACGTCCTCTCGGGGCTGCACTACTTCCTCAACGACGACGAGGAGTTCGCCGAACTGGCCGCCGAGCACGGTGGACGGCTCGTCGACGTGCGGAAGCCCCCGGCGAACCTCACCGTGGCCGAGGGGACCGCGGGAGCGGTCGACGCGACCGTCGTCACGACCGTCGGCACGGACTGCTCGACGGGAAAGATGACGACGGCCTACGAACTCCGGGACGCAGCCAGGGAGCGGGGCCTCGACGCCGTCGTCGTGCCGACGGGCCAGACTGGCGTCGTCATCGAGGGGTGGGGTATCGTGATCGACCGCGTGGTCTCGGACTACGCCGCCGGTGCGGTCGAGCGGCTGGTCGAGACGCCGGTGGGGATGGACCTCATCGTCGTCGAAGGCCAGGGATCGCTCGTCCACCCGGCGTACTCGGGCGTGACGACAAGCATTCTCCACGGATCGGCACCGGACGCCCTCGTTATGTGTCACAAGGCCGGCCGCGAGCGGGTCCACGGCTACGAGTCGTTCACGATTCCACCGCCCGCCGACTACGCCGACCGCTACGAGCGGATGGTCGCGCCGGTCTCCGATGCGAGTGTCGTCGCCGGCGCGCTGAACACCCGAGGCATGGAAGACGAGGCAGCCGGAGAGGCTGTGGCAGCCTACGGTGAGGCCATCGGCGCCCCCGCGATTGACCCCGTTGCCCAGGGGATTTCCGATGACCTACTGGACGCGATACTGTGAACTGGACTATCGAGAGCCATGACCTGCCGCTGTCGAAGCCGTTCGGTATTTCTAGGGGGACGAGCGATACGAGTGAGGCGGTCGTCGTCGAACTCACGCACGAGGGGACCACCGGATACGGCGCAGTGACCCCGTCGCCGTACTTCGGCCAGACGGCCGAGTCGATCGCGGAGGCGCTCCCAGCCCTGCTAGAGATCGTCAGCGAAATCGGTGATCCCCACGCTGGCCAGCGAATCGAGCGACGGTGTCACGAGTACGCCCCCGAGCAGTCGGCGGCCCGCAGCGCCGTCGGTGTCGCCGTCGCCGACTTGGTCGCCCGCGAGCTAGCGGTCCCACTGTACCGCCACTGGGGACTGGACCCCGACCGCGTACCACCGACAACCTACACCATCGGCATCGCCCCGCCCGAGCGGATGGCCGAGAAAGCGCGCGCGGCCGTCGACGCTGGCTTTACCCGTCTGAAACTGAAACTCGGCAGTGAGGACGACCGAGCCCGGTTCGGCGCTGTCCGTGAGGCCGTTCCCGACGCCGAGCTACGGGTCGACGCAAACGCTGCTTGGGACGCCGACGAGGCCATCGAGAAGGCGGGCTGGCTGGAAGCAAACGGCGTGACGATGCTCGAACAGCCCGTCGGCGCCGACGACATCGACGGACTCGCAAAGGTCACGGCGGTGACGACGATGGCAGTGTGTGCCGACGAGGCCTGCCGGACTGCGACTGACGTTCCCGGACTGTCCGATGCGTGCAACGTCGTCAACGTCAAACTCGCCAAATGCGGCGGCCCGCGGGCTGCTTGCCGACTGGCCCACACGGCCGACGCCCATCGACTCTCGACGATGCTGGGCTGTATGGTGGAGTCACACGCCTCGCTCGCGGCCGCCGTCCACCTCGCACCGCTGTTCGATTACGCAGACCTCGACGGAGCGCTCCTGCTGGACGCGGACCCCTTTGAGGGCGTCCCCCTCGACGGTGACCG
>JAQCNK010000251.1 GCA_028275075.1 Haloarcula sp.
GGCGTTGGGATAACCATCACGACCACACGGAACGTTTATGCAACGGTGAACATCTGCTGATACTGTCAGCGACACCGGACTGCTGATACTGGTGGCTGTAACAAACTGAAGTAATTCGCCACCCCGGGATGGCGAATATCTTTACAGTCGCCAATGGGGCTCCCGCTATCGTCGTTCCCAGAGGACCTGGGCCACCATCGTCAGGGCGGTATCGCCACGCTGTGTGGTCGTGGTCACCGCAATGGCGACCCGACCCCGCTCCTCGTCGAAGACCTCTGTCTCGCTGATCTCCGTCCTGACCGACAGCGTGTCTCCGGGACGAACTGGCTCGGGCCAGCGGAGCGAGTCGACGCCGAGTGCCCCCAGTGCCCGCGAGTCGGCCAGGCGGCCGTCAACCAAGAGACGCATTGTCATCGCCGCCGTGTGCCAACCGCTGGCGACCAGACCACCGAACATCGACGCAGCAGCTACTTCGGGATCGGTGTGTATCGCCTGTGGGTCGTACTGTTCGGCAAAGCTCGTGACTTCTTCTCGAGTGACTTCATACGCTCCGACGCTATCGCTCTCGCCGACAGTGAGCTCCTCAAAGTAGTTCATACCGAATCGAGGAACGTTAGTGGCCTAACAGTACCGAAAAAGCAGTCCGCTCTTAGGCCGGGGTCGGCGTGGCTGCCATATCGCCCGACGTGCTGTTGTCGTCACTGGTTTCGTTCCCGCTGCTAGAGGCACGCTGATCCTCTATCCACGCATCATACTCACCTTGTGGCATAACCTCGACGGTGCGGAGCATCTTCGAGTGGCCCGAGCCACAGTATTCTGCACAGTATAGCTGGTAGGAACCCGTCTCCGTCGGGATGGTACGCAGGGTGTTGTACTGGCCCGGGAAGGCGTCCGCTTTCAGCCCGAGGCTGGGCACGTGGAACGCGTGGAGCCAGTCACGGGATGTGACACGCAACTCCACCTCTTGATTGGCTGGCATCCGGAGTGTTTGTCCCGATGTCACCTCGGTCGTCCCGTCGAAACTCGACCCGTTGTAGTAGAACTGCCAGCCGTATTTGTACGCCTGCACCTCGATATGCGTTACTTCCTCAGTCTGTAGCTCAGCTTGGTTCGTCGACTCTGCCGTCACGTAGGGGCTGGCAAGCACCTGGTAGGAGGCCACGCCCACAAACAGCAGGATAACGGCTGTCGCGACTGTCCAAGTGATCTCCAGCCGGCGATTCTCCATCGTCGGCAGCGGCTCCTCCTGATTGCGGAACCGCCAGACGGTGTATATGAGGATCCCCTCGACCAACACGGTAATCGGGATAGCCACGTAGAGCAGATTCATGTTGAGGTCCCAGATCTGCTCGACCGTCGTCGAGGCCGCTGGCTGTGCAGCGACGGGTTCGGCGATGAGCGCGAACAGCGCAGCGGCGAACAGCGCGACCATACCGGCGCGTCTGCGGGTCATGTTCGGGGGTTAGGATTTCGTCAATAAATAACTGCTGTCTCGCCTTTGGGTAGTGGCCGTCGCGTATTCTGCATACGGACTGTCGTCGTCTCGTCCCGGCCCACGGTATGGACAATTACCGGTAAACAACTGCTGAAACCGCACGTCGTGACTGTGAGACAGGATGCAGTTCCGCCACCCGGTCAGGGCGACTCGATTGCCGTCGCCTCGGGCTCTGCGAACAGCGCCGCGACACGCTCTGTTGCCGGAGTCCGCTCGGAGCGATTCTCCAGCAGGACAGTCTCGCTGGGGAACAGCCGTTCGCCCAGTTCGAGGTCGTAGTCGCGCGCGGTTGAGCCGGTGACCGTGAGATACACGCCGAGACCTGTCTCAGCGATGGCGGCCTCCTCTTCCTGCTCGCTTTCGGGATAGGTAAACGTGATGTCGTCCAGCGCGGCCGTTCCGATCACGGCCTCAATGAGCCGCTCGTACCGGGGTGAAATACAGAGCGTGCCGGCGTGCTCACGGACGAACTCGCGGTCTAGCGGTCGGTCCTGACTGTCAGCGACGGACGGCGTCGCAAGCAGTGTATGGTAGACAGTGTCGCCGAGGCCAGTCGCCACCCGGACGTCGGTGTCAAGCGGGTCGATGCGCTCGTTAATTTCGTCGATGGTCCGCAACGGTTCGTCCTGCAGTTCGACGACCTCCTCTAAGACGAGATCGGCACTGTCGAAGCCGAGCGCGAACTCGTGGGTCCGCAGCGCCCGGAACGGCTCCTCGCGACCGATGAGTTGGACATCGCCGCGATCTGTCGGAACAGTTACGCTGTCGAAGACGACCCGGCGAGGCATCCCAGCGCGGTCGTCCCGGAGCAGCGTAAACTCGGGTCGGGTCGGGTCCGAGAGGTCCGAGTAGTCGGCGAGACGGCGGTAGACGTGATTGTCGGCGCTCTGATTGCCCTTTGTCAGGTCTTTCTCGTAGCGGAGCGTCGAGATGATCTCGTCTGCCAACTCAGTCATCCCGGTCCGGGCGGCGAGCCGCTCTAGCACGGCTTCGAGGGGCCGACCTTTGCGGGGGACGGCCACTCTGATCGTCGTCATTACCCCACTCAACCGTCGGCGCGAATAAAACGGGTTCGGTTACACTGTCGGGCGTCTCGGCGGGGCGTGGCGCCGTGGCGAAATCGGCACACGACGGCCGACAGGATCACTCGCCGCCGCTGCCGATGACCGAGGAGAGCTGGTCGCGCCACTCTTTGAGCTCCCGTACCTCCGACTCGACAGCGGAGAGACGCTCGTCCAGTTCCCCCTCGTCCATCTCCTCGCGCAGGCCCTCGATTTCGGCCGCTACCTCGTCCAGTTCACCTTCGATACTGTCGACGCTCCCCTCGACGTCGTCGAGGCCGTCTCCGAGCGAGTCGACCTCCTCGTCCAGGGACCCTATCTCCTCGGTCGCGGTACTGATCTCCGCCTCGAAGCTGTCGAGTTCGGCCTCGAAGCCATCGAGACGCTGGCCGAACTCCTCGAGCAGTTCGTCACCGGTCCCGTTCTCCGCGAGGAACTCCTCGAGCGCGTCTGTGTACGCTCGCAGGTCGGCGATGTCGCCCTGGATACGGTTGATGCGGGCCGTGTCGATGCCGCTCTGGGAGTCGCTGTCCCCGCTGACGGCGTCGAGCGCCCGCTTGAGGAGCTTGACGTCCTGTGCCGAGACGTTGTTCTGGCGGATCTCGTCGGCCATCGCCGCCACCACGTTGCCCGTCCCCGGTGTTGCCTCGCCGTCGGCGGCCTCGTCTCCGGCCTCGCCGTCGACCTGGGGCGGTCCCTCGCCGTTGGGGTCTTTGAGCTGCAGCGTCTCTATGTCCTCGTCTTCCGCGTCTCCCTTGTCCTCGCCGCCCTCAGCGTCCTCGTGCCCGGGCGCAGTGTCGGACTCGCCCGGGATCCCGTCCCCGACGGCGTCGTTGTCACCGCCGATGCTATCGTCTTCGTCCTGTGGCGGGTCGACGGACTCGATGTCGGGCTCGGTGAGAAATAGCTCGATGTCCTCGATACCGGTCGCTCTGATGCCGTAGACCGTCGTGTACTCGGTGTCGGCCTCGATCTCCATTTCGAAGGTTATCCTGTCGTCGTCGATGTCCCAGAACTCCGAGCCGTACTCGGGGTGAAACCCC
>JAQCNK010000284.1 GCA_028275075.1 Haloarcula sp.
GAGTTGGGCAAACAGGTCGGCGAACTCCCCTACGTCACGCTCTGTTACCACCGCCCTCGCCGGCCCGCCCAAGAGTGGCAGTACAACCTCTTTACTATGATTCACGGGCGGGACGCTGACGCGGTCGACGAGAAAATAAACGAACTCGCGACTGGGTATCTCCCAGTTGATCACGACCGGCTCTACTCCACGGCGACACTCAAGCAGACGGGTGCGCGCTACAACGAGATCGTCGGAGAGTATACGGGTCGACAGAACGATTGATAGAATTCGGCTCGCCAGACCCCGGCGAATATCTATCAGTGTCGACCCGTATAGGAACCAACACCCGGCTCGCGTTCGACAGCACAAACGTATTTATCGCATTGAGTTGATTTAGGAGTACGGGTAACCGATATGCCACCGAAAGTTTTGATGCTAGGCTGGGGATTTCCCCCCAACATCACTGGCGGACTCGACACTGTCGTGGGTGAACTGTACGAGCAACTAGAACCGCGCGACGACATCCAGTTCGAGCTAGTGTTGCCGGACGAGTACGCTCCCGAAGACAGAGCGGGTATCCACGGCGTTCCGACCGGTCAGGGTGATATAATCACGCGTATCGGCCGACTTGCCGGCGATTTCGCCGATATGGCGTCGGACTTCGATATTATCCACACGAACGACTGGTTCGGCTACAACCCCGGAACCCGGGCGGCTTCGACGGCCGACATCGAATGGGTCACCTCGTTCCACTCGCTGTCGATTGACCGCAACGTCAACCCACCTGAGCGGGAGGTCCAGACCGAACAGCGTGTCGCGAACCGGTCGGACCACCTCGTCGCCGTCAGCGAGTTTACGCAGCGACGGATTAAACAGGAGTACGATGCCGATTCGCGGGTCATCTACAACGGATTCTCCTCGGTTGCACCGACCGGTGAGGATATCAAAGCCAAGTACGACATCGACGGGAAGATGCTGTTTTTCGTCGGTCGCCACACCAACCAGAAAGGGCTTTCTTACCTCCTGTACGCACTCTCGAAGCTCCGGCGTGACGACCTGACGCTCGTGCTGGGCGGGACCGGACACCTGACCGACCAGCTAAAGCGATTCAGTGAACTGCTCGGTATCGAGGATCAGGTCGTCTTCGCCGGCTTCCTCGCACAGGAGAAACTGGGCGACTACTACGCGAGTGCCGACCTGTTCGTCTCACCGTCGCTCGCCGAACCGTTCGGTATTACCATCGTTGAGTCACTGTCCGTTGGCACTCGTGTCGTGGCCTGTGAGAGCGGTGCCGCAGAGCTGCTACCAGCGGACTGTGTCATTCAGGTCGAACCCGACTCAGACTCAATCGCTGACGGTATCGAGCACGCCCTCTCGCTCGATACCCCGATTGAGTACGAGGAACGGACCTGGGAAGACGTGGCCGACGAACACGTCGAGTTCTACAGCCAGCTCCTCGAATAGGTAGCAGGACGGACGCGCTATCGGTAAATCGTTACAACCGACCGTATCAGGGACTACCGCAGAAAGCGGATGTCGGTTATCGGTTCCGGGTGGACGATGTAGTAGCCGCCGGCCGTCGGTTCCATTCCGGTGACCGACGACGCGTCGGGATGCGTAGAGTACGGACTCTCTTGTGCACCGCTGCGTGGCTCGTACGGGCTGTCGTACGCGCCGCCGGGCTCGGCCTCGCGATCGAAGTCCTCTGGCGGGAGATATATCTTCTCTCCCGACTCCGAGTGGACAATAACCGCCGTGTCACGGTCCCCCGTCACGTTGATCTCAGTCCGTCCGTTGCCGATATCCAGGTCGAAATCGACCGATTCGAGCGACATGTCGTCGTTCCCGGAACGCTCGCTCATAGCGTGGTGATGGAGGGTCATTTACTTAGTCCTTCGCCACGCTGTACTCGGTTCGAGGTGCAAGCGATGGCTCGGACCGTACGGAGAGGCGATCTGTGACCGGATGTGCGGTGCCTGCACACACAGCGCCGAAGTAGTCTGTTGTCTGGCAGACAGTATTGATACTGGTGGCTGTAAGTTCGTAAAGATATTCTCCACCCCGGGGTGACGAATTACTTCAGTTTGTTACAGCCACCAGTATGACCTGCTCCGCGTACTGTACTTCGAATCTTCACCCGCGGGATCTGTTCGCCCCAAAATGCGCGGGACCGGATTTGAACCGGCGGAAGACATTCCGGGATGCTCGCTTCGCTGCGCTTCCGGGCTGTGACTTCCAGGGTTCAGAATCCGCTCCGTTCGATTGCTGCTGCTCGCGGAGTTACTCGCAGCAGCAATGCGCGGGACCGGATTTGAACCGGCGGACCCCTACGGGATAGCGTCCTAAGCGC
>JAQCNK010000252.1 GCA_028275075.1 Haloarcula sp.
CGCGCCGAACTGTTCGAGGACGCCACGGTAGTGATCGCGACCCCGCAGGTCGTCGAGAACGACCTCGTGGGTAACCGGATCGATCTGGAGCGAGTTACCCACTGCACCTTCGACGAGTGTCACCGCGCCACCGGCGACTACGCCTACAACTACATCGCCGACCGCTACCACGCCGACGCCACAGACCCGCTTGTGACCGCGATGAGCGCCTCCCCGGGCGATGACGAAGAGGCCATCCTGCAGGTGTGTGAGAACCTCGGGCTCGCGGATGTGGCAGTGATGACCGAAGACGACGCCGATGTCGCCGAGTACACGCACAACACAGACGTCGACTGGAAACGCATCGATCTTCCGGAGGTGGTCATCGAGATCAGGGACGCGATCAACGAGGTTGTCGCCGACCGGCTCGAAGAGCTGAAGCAACTCGGCGTTACAAACAAATCCTCACCGGACCTCTCCGAGCGGGAGATTCAGGAGATGCAGGCCGAGCTTCGCACGCTGATGAACAACGACCAGAGCGAGGGGTATCAGGGGATGAGCTTCCTCGCGGAGATCCGCAAACTCCGGACCGCCGTCACCTACGTCGAGACCCAGAGCGTCGAGTCCCTGCGGCGGTACTTCGAGCGGCTGAAGCAGGCCGCCCGCTCCTCGGGGGCTTCGAAAGCAGACCAGCGTCTCGTCAGCGAGCCGAAGATACGCGAGGCGATGCGGAAAGCCGACGCCTACGACGATCTCCACCCGAAGTTCCGCCGGACGCGAATGCTGTTAGCCGAAACGCTCGGTATCGAGAACGGCGAGCGCGTCATCGTCTTCACCGAGTCGCGTGACACCGCCGAAACCCTCGTCGAGTTCCTCTCGGATCATTTCACGACCCAGAAGTTCGTCGGCCAGTCAGACACTGAGGGAAGCGAGGGGATGACCCAGACCGAACAGCAAGAAACCCTCGAACGGTTCCGCGGCGGGGAGTTCGAGGTGCTGGTGTCGACATCGGTCGCCGAGGAAGGGCTCGACGTTCCGGAGGTCGATCTCGTCCTCTTTTATGAACCAGTGCCGACCGCGATTCGGGCCATCCAGCGCAAGGGCCGGACTGGTCGCCAGGCCGAGGGCCGGGTCGTCGTCCTACTCGCTACCGACACCCGCGACGAGGCGTACTTCTGGAAGGCCCGAAACGACCAGAAGCGGATGCAAAACGAACTGAACGAACTCAAGAGCGTCGCCGGTGAGCTCTCGGCCGAACTGGATCAGACGGGCCTCGACGACTACGAAAACGCCGAGGGAAGCGGGCAGTCAGGCGCAGGGGAGGCGGCCAGCGGCGGGACGAACGGAGCGGCTACCGACGGTACGCCCACTGGGGCTGGTGATGGACAGGCCGGGCTGGACACCTTCGCCGGGCAAGATATGGCGAGCGAAGCGGAGGAGACGGGCGGCGATGACTCGACGGACGATGCCGACAACGACGACGAAGTCGTCGCGAAGGCGGGCGGCGACGCAGAACCCGTCGAAATCGTTGTCGACCAGCGGGAGCTCGATTCGACGATTGCTCGGGACCTCTCGACGCGAGACGGTATCGAGACCCGTCTGGAGACGCTCGCTGTGGGCGACTACGTCCTCTCGGACCGTGTCGTCGTCGAGCGCAAAACCGTCTCTGACTTCCTCGATACGCTGACCGGCGGGGACCGGTCGATGTTCGAGCAGGTGGGTGACGCCGCCCGTAACTACGCGCGCCCCGTCGTCGTTGTCGAGGGCGATGATCTCTATGGCGAGCGAAACATCCACGCAAAGGCAATAAACGGTGCGCTGGCCTCGCTGGCCGTGGACTTTGGCGCGAGCGTCCTGCGGACCGACGACCAAGACGAGACAGCAGACCTGCTAGAGACCATCGCGACTCGCGAGCAGGACGACGGCGACCGGGACGTGAGTGTCCACGGCGAGAAGCAGTCGAAGTCGGTGGCCGAACAACAGGAGTACGTCGTCACGTCGGTCGCAGAGATCGGGCCGGTGACCGCCCGGAGCCTGCTCTCGCATTTCGGCAGCGTCGAGGCAGTGATGACCGCCACCCACGACGAGCTCTGTGCGGTCGACGGCATCGGCGAGGTGACGGCCGACCGGTTCCGCTCGGTCGTCGGGGAGACATACGAGCCCTGATAGATATTCGTCACCCTGGGGCGGCGAATTCCTTCAGTTAGCTGGCAGTGTGAGCAACGCCAAAAGTTGGATGGGATCGCCCAGATTTGAACTAGGGGCACGGGCACCCAAGGCCCGAAGGTTACCAAGCTACCCCACGATCCCGTATATAGGATTGTGCTCGTCACCGAGTAAAGCGTTTCGTTGCGTCCCGGGCCCTGTCACGCCGGCCCAAGGCCCCAGAAATACGCGATCCCCAGCGTCGTCACGACGGCACAGATCGCTTGTAGCGGCGCGCCGACCGTCAGTCGTACCCGGTCCATCCGCTGGCGAAACAGCTCGCGGCCGCGCCGCAGCGCAAGCACCGTCGCGTCGTAGCGCTGTCGGAAGTTTGGAGGCCAGCGCTGGCGCGTTCAGTGCTCGTCGCGCAGTTCCATCTCGGCGACGATGTCGTAGGGGTCTCGACCTTTGCGGATCCCGTCGAGTAGCTGGAACGACTCGTCGGGTGCGAGAAAGTGTCGGGTCACAGCCCGCCCCAGCGGGGTCGGTGCCAGCCCCTCGATGAAATCGTATTCGAGGAGTTTGCCAAGCGCGTGCTTCGTCGGGACTTCGCCGACCATCCGGTCGTTCAACCGCTTGGCCTGCGTGCCGGCGACGGTGACGTTCGCCAGCGTCTCCTCGACTGCGGCACCCTCGTCGTAGCGGGTGATGACAGGTTCCATCTCGCCTTTGAGGAGCTTGAAGGCCACTTCGTCCTCGGTCATCTCCATGCTGTTATGGTAGGTACAGTCGGGTTCGACGAGGACGTAGACGGTCCCCTTGTCGTGGTAGTCGGGCCGACCGGCGCGGCCCAGCATCTGGCTGAACTCCTGGACCGTGAGCCACTCGATACCCATCGCCAGCGAGTCAAAGATGACCTGGGAGGCCGGGAAGTCCACCCCGGCGGCGAGGGCTGCAGTCGTGACGACGGCGGCGAGGTCCTGGTCGGCGAACTCCTTCTCGACGCGCTTCCGTTTTCGATTGTCTAACCCGGCGTGATAGGGGGCCGAGGAGTAGTTCAGCTTCCGTGATATCTGATGACAGCGCCGCCGGGAGTTAGTGAAGATGAT
This sequence comes from Haloarcula sp., assembly GCA_028275075.1. Taxonomy (GTDB): domain Archaea; phylum Halobacteriota; class Halobacteria; order Halobacteriales; family Haloarculaceae; genus Haloarcula. The sequence continues at coordinate 3,234 of JAQCNK010000252.1, forward strand.
GGTCTGGCCGCGATATCCCTTGCTTGATTTCGTATCGAAGGCCCGCTTGACCAGTTTCTTCTCGGTCTCGATCTTCTCGCGGCCGTCGGCAAAGGTGACGTGGCGCTCGATGGGGACGGGCCGCTCCTCGAACTCGATTAGTTTCGCCCGGAGCTTCTTCGCGAGTTGGCCGGGGTTGCCGACCGTCGCCGAGAGATATAGCCACTGTGTGTCCGTCTTGGCCTCCTCGCAGTAGTATTTGAGTCTCGAAATGAGACCGTCGAGTCGGTGGCCGCGCTCGTCCTCACCGAGCGTGTGGACCTCGTCGATGACGACCGTCCCGACGTTGCCGAGGTCTTTGCCAGTCCGTAGCGCGTGGTCGATACCCTCGTAGGTCCCGACGATGATGTCGGCGCCTGGGTCGAACCGACCGCCCTCGTCTGCGATACGACTCGCGCCCACGCGCAGCGATACATCGACCATGTCGCCGTAGCGGTCGTTGAAATCGTCGTACTTCTGGTTGGCCAGCGCGACCAGGGGAACGAGAAAGAGCATCTTGCCCTCCCGGTTGAGCGCCCGGTCCAGTCCGGCCATCTCGCCGACGAGGGTCTTACCGGTCGCAGTGGCCGACACCACGAGCTGATCTGCACCGTCGACCGCGCCGTGTTCGACGGCGAGGCTCTGAACCGGTAGCAGGGTATCGAAGCGGGACTCCAGCTGTTGCTGGATGCCCGGATGGAGCCCTAACGAATCGACCCGAACGGGATCGACCTCGTCGGTCGTCGCGGATATCTCGTCGAACTTCGTGAGGTCGGGGTCTAACTGTCCCGACAGCAGGTTTGTGATGCGGTCCAGATCCTGGACTTCCAGTAGCAGCTCTTCGAGCCGCTCGCGGGCGTCGCCCGTGATGGAGCCGTCAAAGGCGAGTTGCCGGTCAAGCTCCTGGCTGGCACACTCCGGACAGATTGACTCGCCGTCAGTCTCGATGGCCGTCTCGCTCGTGATGGGCGAGTACCGCCCCGCGGAGGCACAGAAGCGGCAGGTACGGACGACTTTCGCATCGAGCTGATAGCCGTCAAGCATCTCCTGGATACGCTCGCGAGCGATGGGGCCGGTCTGCTGGGAGATGCGAATGCGGGTTGCTCGGCGGGCCAGCTCAACGAACTGGTCGGGCGAGCGCAGTTGCTCGCTGGAGCCGTCCTCGATTCGGAGTCGGCGGGGCCGGGGCCCGGCGTCGGTCTCTTTCAGTTCAAGCACGGCTCGGAAAAGCCGTTCACCGTCGCGCTGTGCGACGACCCGGATGTCCTCGCCGTGTTCGTGAAGGAAGAGCGTCTCTACCTTCGCAGCCTGCTTCGACACGAGTACCATTAGGTTGGGGGAGCTACTTTACTGGCTCGGCCTCGTCTCGGTCCGCTGGCTACGACCGTTCGTGCACCGGGCTCTGTCAGTGTGTATGAACGTGACGCAGTCGGCGGATGG
>JAQCNK010000298.1 GCA_028275075.1 Haloarcula sp.
CCGAGGATACCTGCTGCGAGCAGCGCCCCCTCGACCCCGGCGGGTAACGAGGGGACGAGCCCGACCGCGGCCGCGCCGGCGTCGATGGGAACGACGAACAGCGATGCGACAAACAGCAGGACGACCAGCGAGACGAGGATTTTCGCGCCCCACTCGGCGTATTTGTATCCGCCACCAGCCAGGCCGACTGCAAGGACAACGCTCCAGGCCACCGCCCAGACGGCTGGGCTGAGGCCTGTGACCTCGGCTGAGACGCCCGCGAGAGTCTTCATGATAACGAGCTGTGCCAGACCGGCGGCGATAACGGCGTCGATGACCAGCAGCCATGCCCACGACGAGCCGAGGTTCTCCTCGACCGCAGCAACGATGCCGGCCTCGGTCAGCAGACCCAACCGCATCGCGAGATACTGCGCCGTCGTGCCCATCACCGCCGAGAGGACGACGACCCACAGCAGTGTGTAGCCATAGCCCGCGCCGGCGGTGACGAGCGCGCCGATAGTCGCCGGGCCGACGGCGATCGCGCCGGCGAGCCACGTCGGCCCCATATTCCGGAGCGTCCCGACGAGTCCGCTCGCGTCACTCGTCGACATTTACACGCACCCCGGGAACGTCTCGCCCGTGACATGCTCGCTATCGACCCATTCGGGCCGGTCGTCGTCGGTGAACCGGGACCGGTTGCGCATGTAGGCGGCGATGTAGGCCCGGCGCCAGTCGTCGGTCTCGTTCGGGGCCGTGTAGTGGGGGAGCAGACAGTGCTGGAAGAGCACGTCACCGGGCTCCATCGGGAGGGCCACGGCGTCCTCGGGGCCGTAGTCACCCTCGGCCATGGTGATGTCGGTGTCGTACTCGATGGCCTCGTGGCCCAGCAGTCCGTCTCTGTGTGCGCCCGGGACGACCTGCATACAACCGTTCTCGGTCGTCGACTGATCCAGTGCCATCCAGACGGTGACGTGGTCCATCGGGTGGATAGGGTAGTAGGCAGCGTCCTGATGGTACTTCTTCTCGCTGCCCACGCGTGGCGGCTTCAGCATGGCCGCGCTGCGCAGCAGGGAGAGGTTTGGCCCCTGAAGCTGTCTGACCACGTCGAGGACGGCCTCGTCGTGGACCAGGCCGGCGAAGACGTCGTCCTCACGGACCATTCCCACTCCCTCGAACTTCCGGACCGGGTCAGCCTCGCCGAGGGCGTCATCGCTCGCCTCGGGTTCAAGCATCCGCTCGAACTGGCTTTCCTCGCGCTCCCCCTGTACGTACGACTCGATACGTTCTGTCACCGATTCGACCACGGCCCCGTCGAGGCAGTCCTCGACGACGACGTAGCCGTCACGCTGGTACTGTTTGAACTGCGCGTCGGACAGCTTCATATCACCCACTACTATCTGCTGGTAATAAGCCGTTCGACTCCGACAGTATTCTCGCCCCGGTTCCAAACCGTTTATACTACAACACGGGCAACACGGCGGTATGGCTCGACAGCAGACCGAGGTCCGTGAACTCGACGAGGGAAGCTACGTGATGATCGAAGACACACCGTGTAAGATCGACTCCTACAGCACGGCCAAGCCGGGCAAACACGGCAGCGCGAAGGCCCGAATCGACGCCCGCGGCGTCTTCGACAGCAAGAAGCGCTCGCTCTCTCAGCCCGTCGACGCGAAGATCTGGGTCCCGATCGTCGACCGGAAGCAGGGCCAAGTCGTCTCGACCGACGGCGGCGACGCACAGGTGATGGACCTGGAGACCTACGATACGTTTACCATGCTGATGCCTGACGACGTCGAACTCGACCCTGACGACGAAATCGAGTACCTCGAATACGAGGACAAGCGCAAGATCACCCGCTCGTAATGTCGTTCCCCGGCGCGGTCGCCGACCGCGAGGCCGCGGCCTACGCCCTCGTGGGAGCCCCGCTCGACGTTTCGACGTCGTTCCGGCCCGGTACACGTTTTGGCCCGCGCCGCGTCCGTGAGTTCGGCGAGCAGTTCGACGACTTCGACCACCACACCAACAGACGCTTTAGCGACCTCGGTGTGTACGACCACGGTGATATCGGCCCCTCGGCCGACACCGCTGAGTATCTCACGTTCCTGCAGAGCGCCATCAGCGAGTTCGAGCGAGACGACGCCGTCCCGCTCCTCGTCGGTGGTGAACACACCGTTACCATCGCCGCCGTCCGGGCGCTTGTGCCGGACGTGTTCGTCTGTACCGATGCTCATCTGGATCTCCGCGAGTCCTACGCCGGCGACGAACGCTCCCACGCGACGGTGACACGCCACGCGCTCGCTGTCGCCGACCGCGTGGCCGTACTGGGCGCCCGCACTGGCAGCGAGGCCGAGTGGGAACGCGCGAGCGAAGGCGACGTGACAGTTGTCCCGCCCGAGGACGTGGCCGACTGGACGCCCGATATCGACGGCGAGCGCGCCTATCTCTCCGTCGACATCGATGCCGCTGATCCCGCATTCGCCCCGGGGACCGGCACGCCCGAACCGTTCGGGCTGGCGCCCCGCGAGCTTCGGGACGTGGTCCGTGCCGTCGCCCCCCATGCCGTCGGCTTCGATGTGGTAGAGGTCAACGACCGGGACGATGGCCAGGCCGCCACGCTGGCTGCGAAGCTGTTGCGGGCGTTTGTCTTCGCGCATGCTTCCGGATACAGTAGCAGCCGAAACGATTGATACACCGCAGTCATGCAATCTGGTGTGCAGTGATTTCACTGGCCACTATAGCTCTCCGTGCTATCTGTAGCGTTCCGGTCGTCTACTGGCTGCGACCGGCCGGCGATCGCTCGCTACACCGGCTGGCCCGACAGGCTTTACTATCTATCCCGCCAGAGATGCAGGTATGAGTAGACTGTCTTCATGCTACTTCTGTGGCGGATCCCTCGACGTGTCGCTAGCCGAATACCCCATCGTTCCGAAGGCACTCCAGTCGGCCGACGACGAGGGATCGACAGTTGTGCTCTGTTCGACCTGCCGGCAGAAACTCGGCGCCGTCGTCGAGGAAGTTGTGGCTGCGGCGGAAACTGACACGACTCCCGAGGCTGCTATCGCACGGGACCAGTCAGCCGAGACAGCGGCGACCAACGCCGTCGAACCGACCGGCGGATCGCTGCTCGACGATACTGCTCACGGGGACCCAACTGCCAATGGCGCGGCGACTCCCGGGGCAGGCGAACCGGACTCGCCGGGAAGCGACTCACCCGTCGACGACTCGGCTACCGACGAGCCGGCTCCCACTCCCCACGACGAAAAGACGGGACCCACCACCGAACCGACCGGAGCAAGCGATGACGAGGTGACCGACGACGCGGAGCCGAAGCTGACGAAACTGGAGTACAACAAGGTGATGCGACTGCTCCAGAACCGGTCGTTCCCGGTCGACCGCGGGGAGATACGCGAGATCGCCACGAGCGCCTACGAGATCGATCCACAGGAGTTCGACGCTGTCATCGACGCCGCTATCGAGCGCGATCTCATCGCCGTCGAGAACGGCCAGTTCGTCGACTCCGAATGAGCTTCGACAGGGCTAACCACGCCCAGTGACAGGGAGCGGTATGCGCCAGTTCGTCGTTATCGGTCACGACGCTCCCACAACACCGGAGTTCTCGCTCGACGACCTCGCCGGCGCCGCCGGACGACTCGATTTGCTCTGTCGGTGTGTCACCAGTGCGTTCTTTCTCTCACACGCTATTCGTGAGGATGTCCGTGTCCACCTCGTGCTCGCCGACGAGTACACTGTCACCTTCGACGGCAGCACGCTCCGGCGGCTCAACCCCGACGAGCGCTCGACGGCGGCGCTCGTTCGCAGGGCCCTCGATGAGCGCGAGGAAGCTATCGGCCACATCCCTGTGGAGACGTCGCCCGGCGTCTCACTGACCCGGCGCGGCTTCGAGGCGACACTCGACGATGTGGCCCGCGACGGCACCGTCGTTCAGCTCCACGAAGGCGGCGACGCGGTCGTCGATGTCGACCCGCCGACCGACCCTGTGTTCGTGCTTTCGGATCACCACGACTTCGGGACCGACGAGACCGCCCACATCGAGGCCCACGCAGAGCAACGGCTCTCGCTGGGTCCGAAGCCGCTCCACGCCGACCACGCCATCACAGTCGCGCACAACTACCTCGACACCGACGGCTTCGAGCGATACTGATCGGACTGAACCAGTCGGGGGCTTTGGGTGATGGACTGCCCCGTGCTGGCGATGGCAGCACCGGCAGTGCCGAAACCGAGGCTGGTGGACAGCTGCCAGAAAACCTTTCTTCTGTGCTGGTGTGGATCGACTGGAATGCAGTCATGCCCTCGCGCTGGTAGTTGTCTGATCCCCGATGAGCGACGCGACCGGAGGTTCGAGTGAGGCGTGGTCGACCAGACACCGAGTCGTCGGCGGGTGCTCGGGACGCTCGCCGGTGCCGGAACGGCGTCATTGGCCGGCTGTCCCCTGTTTTCGCCGGGTTCGGACGGGACTGCGACGCAGCTGGGCACCGAGCGATCCCGGCGGCTCGCCACCCAGTTCGCGCCGACGGTGTACTTCGACGAGAACGAGCCGTGGTTCCCGACGGATCCCCGGCCCTACACCAGCCAGCAGGACGGCGAGACTGTCGTCACCGGGTTCGATGCGCTCGACGGCTACCACGAGCGGTTCACCGGCTCGGCGCCCCCGAAGCCGACGGTGTTCTACAATGCCGTGGAGTATCAGGAGTCGCCGCTTGTGGTCGTCCAGTTCTGGTTCTACTCCGTGTTCGACCAGTTCACCACGAACTTCCACTGGCACGACTGGGAGGTGCTACACGTCTTCGTCGATACGGAGACCGACGAGCCACAGCTCTACGTCGCCAGTTCGCACTCCCGGAAGGTCCCGAACAACGAGTTCCTCGACCCCGACCCGGCAACTGTTCCGCGAATCCTCTCGGAGCTGGGGTCACACTCTAGTGCCCTCTCGCTCAACGACACGGCGGACCGCTTCCAGCGCATCTCGGAGGGCGGGAGATTGGCCGATATCACCAATAGCGCTATCCAGACCATCGAAGATCTCGCGGCGATCCCCTTCGCCTACGGATTGCCCCGCGACGAGGGATCCAGACTCCCCTATGTCGTGCCCGAGTGCGAGGGTGGGCCGCTGTACGACCACCCTGACCTCCCGTCGGTCGAGCGCTCGGACCTCGTCCCGGAGGCGTTGACGGTGCGCTCGCTCGAGACGCTCAGCGGCCAGCTGTCGGGGGTACCCAATCGCGAGACTGGGTTGGTGTTCGACCACACCGAGCGCGAGGGGACGGACGCGGACGTCGAGTACGAACTGGTCCCGACAGCTGACATCGAGCATATAACCGATTTCACCGGCCCGCAGCTGAGTTTCGAGTTCGACGTTCCGGAGTTCGGCGAAGACGCCGTCTCGGGGCACATCTCGACGACGGGCGCGCCATGGGGGCAGCCACGTTACTCGAATCCGGCAGCGGACATCTCCGAGCCTAACCACCGATCCGCTCTCGCCGAGCGCTACGACGCTATCGGCGACGCGGCGGCGGTAAACACCGTCGTCGCCACCATCTCCGAGGCTGTTCCGGACTCGGACGCCCCGGACGGTGACGGCGTGACGACACAGCAATCGGGCCTCGAAGCGGTCGCGCTGCTGGAGAGCGATCCGTCGGCGGTCCCGACCTTCGGCGGGGTGGCCGCCCTCACGGACGTCCCCGCTGGTGACCATCGACTGACGGTCAACCGGGCCGGTGCGGCCCCACACAGCGAATCGGTTGCAGTCGCCGACGGCGGCAGTCTCGCGGCCGCCGGCGTCGACGGCGAGATCCCGCTGGTCGCCCGCGAGCACGCCCGCAAGGTCGAGGTCGATCCCGCCGACGCCGACAGCGACCTGACTGCCCTCGCCGTCGAGGACGACTTCGGCGGCCGGCTGTACGACGCGCCACTCGATGGGCCGGACGCAGTGTACGTCCACGACGGGGGCGCCTACACGACCGAGGTCCGGGACGCCGACGACGAAGTGGGGGCTGTCCGCCTCAACCCCGATCCCGGCGCTTCGGGCCGTCTCCGTATCGACGAGCCGAACACGGGCAAAGCCTCGTTGGCGACGTTCCTCGCCGACATCGCGGCGGAGACGCGCGACCAGGTGGCGGCTTCCGATGCGGCCGAGAGTGCCACCGGTCAGGAGAACGCTATCAACGGACTGACTCGGGCGCTCGACGCGGTCGTCAGTGCTGCCCAACGGGCGTCCGAGGAAGCCAGTGCGGGCAAGCGGGGCAACGCCGACCGACAACTCGAAACCGTCGCGAATCGACTCGACCGGGTCAGCACGAAACTCACCGAGGCCAGCGACGCGCTCTCGGACCCGCTGTCGGCCGCTGCTCGCAAGCGCCTCGACCAGGCGAGGCGCCGTAACACGCAGGCCCGCGACGCACAGTCGCTCTGAGATACGTTCTGCCGCCAAGCAGTAGCCACGCCGAATTCCTATACGATGACACTCTCTGGCTTGTGACTCAAATGGGCTGGACCGTCCTGTGAGGGGCGGATCGCCACGGGTATTGTCTCCCCGCCCGGACGCCCGGTATGGCCGACGAACTCGCCTGGAACACAGTCGCCGACGACATCGCCTACAGCTGTCCGGGGTTCGATATCATCCACGAGGATGTGGTGTTACCCGACGGGACCGAGACCGATTTCGACTTCCTACGGGAAGGCGACAGTGTCGTCGTTCTGCCCTTGACGAGTGACGGTGAGGTTGTCATCATCGAGGAGTGGCGACAGGCGGTCAAGCGGGTCAATCGCGCCTTGCCCGCCGGGAGTATGGAAGCGAACGACGGCGAGCCCCGCGCCGCCGTGGCTCGCGAACTCCGGGAGGAGACCGGCTACGAGGCGGCCACGGTGAACCACCTCTACACCGCCGAGCCGGCCAACGGCTATGCGGACTCCGTGTTCCACTACTTCCTCGCCGAGGGCTGTGAACCGACCGCCCAACAGGATCTCGACTTCAACGAGTCAATTCGGGTGGAGACGACGGCGTTCGACGCCCTGCTGGAGTCGGTGCGGAACGGGGAACTGCGAGACGGCCGCTCCGCCGTCGGCATCATGTACTACGCGCTGTTCGAGCGGTAGTCCGGGAACACAACGCTTAGGCACCGGCCCCGCCGACCACGCTCATGACGAATTTCGAGGTCCGCCAGTACGACGCTGCGGGCCGCCTGGGCGAGCTTTCGGTGCCGCGGGCGGGCGTCACCGTCCAGACGCCGACCATCCTCCCCGTTGTGAACCCTCACGTCCAGACGGTCGACCCGTCGGCGCTTGCGTCCGATTTCGGCGCCGAGATCCTCATCACGAACAGCTACATTCTGCACGGCTCGGATGAACTCCGGGAGCCGGCGCTGGAGCAGGGACTGCATGACTTGCTTGATTTCTCCGGTGCTATCATGACTGACTCGGGCTCGTTCCAGCTCGCCGAATACGGCGATATCGACGTGACGACCGAGGAGATTCTCCGGTTCCAGCGCGATATCGGGAGCGACATCGGCACCCCTGTCGACATCCCGACGCCGCCGGATGTCGACCGCGAGCGCGCGGCGGCCGAACTCCAGACGACGCAAGATCGCTTAGAGCGGGCTGCCGCGGCCGACACCGGGGAGATGCTTGTCTCCGCTCCGGTCCAGGGGTCGACCTATCCCGATCTTCGCGAGCGGGCCGCCGATCACGCCAGTACCACCGGGCTTGACCTGTTCCCACTCGGGGCCGTCGTCCCGCTGATGAACGAGTATCGCTACGCCGACCTTGCCGATGTCGTCGCGGCCTGTAAGCGCGGTCTGGGTGAGGTCGGGCCGGTCCACCTGTTCGGCGCGGGCCACCCGATGATGTTCGCGATGGCCGCCGCGCTGGGCTGTGATCTGTTCGACTCGGCCGCCTACGCGCTTTACGCCCGCGACGACCGCTATCTCACTGTCAGGGGGACCCAACTCCTTGACGAGCTATCACAGTTCCCCTGTCACTGTCCTGTCTGTACGGCCCACACGCCTACGGAACTCCGTGGGATGGACGACGATAGCCGCCAAGACTTGCTGGCACGGCACAATCTCCACGTCACCTACGGCGAGATTCGCACCGTTCGACAGGCCATCCGCTCGGGGAATCTGCTGGAACTCGTCGACTCGCGCGCACGGGGCCACCCGACGATGCTCGATGGCTACCGCACACTGCTCGACCACGCCGAGCAACTCGAACGGACCGACCCCGTCTCGAAGGACGCCTTTTTCTACACCTCCGCCGAGAGCGCTCGCCGACCGGAAGTGCGTCGCCACCAGGCTCGTCTGGACCGCTTCGACCTCGAGGCGGACGACGTGTTGCTCACCGAGGGCGGGTCAAACGACCGCTACGGCGAAACCTGGGGCGTTCTCCCGCCGTTTGGCCCGTATCCCAGAGAGATTGCCGACACCTACCCACTGACGGCCGAAGTACCGGACCGGACCGACCGGGCCGCCTGCGAGGCCGCCGCCGATGGTGTCGCTCGACTGGTCGAACTCCACCCAGGCGTGTCGTTCACGCTTGTCCACGACGACTGGCCCGAGACGGCGCTCTCGCGGGTCCCCGATGCGGTCCGGCTCCGAGACCTCCACGCTCGGGAATGACGCGTAGCGAGCGGAAGCCCACCCGTTCACGGGTGGGTGTGAGCGACAGCATATCCCGACAGTCCACGCGCTACGACCCGTCTGGATGTTCTACGTTGTCGAGTCCTGTTTTCACTAACTCGATGTACGCTTCTGTGAGGGTTCGGTCGGTTTCTTCGGCCCACTCTTTCACCTGTCCGTGGAGCGACCACGGTATATCCACGTTTGGACGCATCGGTGACAAGACTTTAGGACCACAGGACTATAGCAGTTGGTGTCGTGAGGCGAACCAACACGTTCGCGGTGCGCCCGCTCTCCGACGCCGACGAGCGGCTACTGCGGGACCTGTTGGACGCCTCTGCCAGCCTGTGGAACGAGTTGAACTACGAGCGCCGCCAGCAGTTCTTCGACGGCAACAGCGTGTGGGACACCGCCGACTACCGCAAGCAGTACGTCGATGTGCTTGGCTCTGCCACCGCACAACAGGTCATTCGGAAGAACAAGTCGGCGTGGCAATCGTTCTTCGCCGCCCGCGAGAACGGCGAGGACACCGCCCCACCGGGCTACTGGGGCAACGAGGACGACGGCAGAGAGCTCCGCACGTTCATCCGCAACGACCAATACACTCTGGAAACTGGCGAGCGGTCACGAGTCGAAATTCCCGTCGGCCAAGCCCTGAAAGACGAGTACGGGCTTGGGTATCACGACCGGCTCCGCCTCGAAGTTGCTGGCGACCCCAAGTGGAACGGCGAACAGGGCCGTCTGGAGATACAGTACGACGAGACGGACGACACGTTCAGGGCCTTTCAGCCTGTCACCGTCCCTGATTCTCGACAGGACTCACCATTGGCTTCCCACGAAGCCGC
>JAQCNK010000306.1 GCA_028275075.1 Haloarcula sp.
GAGCTCTTCCTTGTTTTTCAGGCCGTACCGACTCTTCAGGTTGCTCTCGTCGGCGATTCGCTCGCCCTGATACGGATGGTTCGGCGTCTCGTAGAACTTCGTGTTGGAACCGAGTGCCATTATTCGTCATCCTCCGCGGCGGCTTCCTCTGCCTGTTCTTCCTTGATCGCCTCGACGTTGACGCCGATAGTCCCCTCGGTACGTCCGGTGGACTTCGTGCGCTGGCCCCGTACTTTCTGGCCGCGCTTGTGGCGGACGCCACGGTACGAGTCGATCATCTTCATGCGGTTGATATCCTGCCGACGGGTGAGTTGGAGGTCGTTACCCGTCTCGTGGGTGGTCTCGCCGGTGAAGTAGTCCTTCTGGTGGTTTGTCATCCACTCGGGGACGTTGTCGGCAAAGCTCTCGACCTGGGCGACGACCTCATCGATAACGTCGTCGTCCAACTTACCGAAGACCGCGCGGCGGTCCACATCGGCCTTCTGGGCGATGATGCGGGCGGCGCGGTGGCCGATGCCGTTCAGTTCTGTCAGTGCTCGCTCGACGGACTCGGTGCCGTCGAGGTCTGTCTGTCCGATGCGAACGAAGTAGCGGATGTCCTCCTCCTCATCCGCGTCCTCGCCCGCGTCTGGGTCTTCTGCACTCATATGTTAGTGGTTGGGTGAGCGTCGTGGCTGGGATTCGAACCCAGGAGGCTGTACGCCACAGAGTTAGCAACCCTGCGCCTTGGGCCAGGCTTGGCTACCACGACACGCTTGCTTGATACTCGCGCCCGCAGCACACGGACTCGGGAGTCGGTCCCCCTACACGAGTCTGTCCGTCTCTATTCCGGGGTTGTATTTAAACGCAACGAAGGGTCGCTAGTGCGTGAGAGCGGGCCATGATACGGGTCGACACTGATAGATATTCGCCGGGGTCTGGCTCTATCAATCGTTCTGTCGACCCGTAGCGTGGTCTCGGGGCTGGATGCGCGTTCGGGCAGAACGTTCACGACGAGAGAAGCGATACCCGGTACTGGTGTCACAATCCTTATCGCACCTCCATGGCCTACCGAACGTATGAACGAAGCCGATGTGCGCGAGCGGCTCCGGGAGGTTGAGGACCCGGACCTGGATGACGATATCGTGACGCTTGGGTTGATAAATAACATCGATCTGACAGATGCAGAGATTCGCATCGACCTCGCGCTCGGGGCGCCGTACTCACCGACCGAGACGGGGATGGCCAACGTGATTCGTGAGGCCCTGTCCGATCTCGACCGCGAGGTCGACCTCTCGGCCAGCATCGACCGCGGCGTCAGCGAAGCGGAGGACCCGCTGCCGAACGTCAAGAACGTCATCGCAGTGGCGTCAGGAAAGGGCGGTGTTGGCAAGTCGACTATCGCCGTGAACCTCGCCGCTGGCCTATCGCGATTGGGCGCGAGTGTTGGCCTCTTCGACGCCGATGTCTACGGGCCGAACGTACCGCGGATGCTCGACGCCGACGAGTCCCCGCAGGCGACTGAGGACGACGAGATAATCCCCGTCGAGAAGTACGGGATGAAGCTGATGAGCATGGACTTTCTCGTCGGCAAGGACGACCCGGTTATCTTCCGTGGCCCGATGGTTGACAACGTCCTCACGCAACTCTGGTCGGACGTGCTATGGGGCACCCTCGACTACATGATCGTCGACCTGCCGCCGGGGACCGGCGACACCCAGTTGACGATGCTCCAGCGGGTGCCCGTCTCCGGCGCTGTCATCGTCACGACGCCACAGGAGGTGGCGCTTGATGACGCCCGAAAGGGGCTGCGGATGTTCGGCCGCCACGAGACGCCAGTACTGGGCATTGTCGAGAACATGTCCACGTTCGTCTGCCCCGACTGCGGCGGGAGCCACGATATCTTCGGCAGTGGGGGCGGTCGAGGGTTCGCCGATGAGACTGACATGCCGTTCCTCGGCGAGGTACCGCTGGACCCCGGCGTCCGCGAAGGTGGTGACAGCGGCGAACCGCTCGTGCTGGACGACGAGAACGCGACTGGCGACGCGTTCCGTGAAATAGTTGCCAACGCTGCCAATATGCAGGGCATCATCCACCGTAAGCGCCAGTCCGACAGTCGAACCGCTCGGGAGCAAACAGCGGAGCTAGACGCTGAGAACCAGCCAGAACAGTAGCTGACGCTACGGGTGTGTGGAAAGTTGCAGAGAAGACGCTGTTAGGCTTCGGTCGGGCTGTTTTGCTTGCGCGTGACGTAGCCGGCGATGCGGTTGCGCACGCCTTTGGACTCGATGTTTGTGACCTCGGTGACGACATCCTTGTTGTGCTCGAAGTCGGCCCCAAAGGCGTCAGGGTACTTCTCCATGATGAGTCGCCCTGTCTTCTTGACGTAGGCGGGTTTGATTGCCATGAACGCAAGTTGACCAGTGCCGTTCAAAAAGGGTTCGACTTGTCGATCCGTATAGGCCGTGACCTGACCAGAGCGGTGGCGTGTCCAGCAGTTGTGCGACACAGCACGCCACTGAACGTCAGTTTCCTGCGCCGGTCCGCTGTCACCGGCGACGGTGTCGCCTGCTCGCTACCACTCGGCGTCGACAAGTTCCCGGAGCCGATCAAAAGCGGCCCGCTCGCGTTCGCTCCCGGCCGTATCGACAACCGATTCGAAGTACGCCAGCCGGTCAAGCATCGCGTCGCGGTCGTAGGCCGGCACGTCCAGCCGGGAGGCCGCGACAGTCGCCTCAACGACGGCACTATGGCCGCGGTTCGTGGTGGGGACCGACCGCCGCTCGACAGCGCTTTCCTCCGGGACAAGTCCCCACTCGACCCATTGGGTGCCGCCGTCCTCCCCTGCGTCACGGCGGGCGACGCTGACTCGAACCCACGCGTCGGCGCTGTCGAGAACAGGGTTCGCCTCCTCGCGAATCGACAGCGCTGCCTCGGCGAAGTCGAGCGGGTCACGCGTGAACTGGACGTATCCCTCGCCGCGCTCGGTGAAGTTCCGCCACGTGCGGGTCCGTCCCCACGTCGTCGCCGTCACCAGCCCGTCATCGTCGGGTTTGTGCAGCCCCAGAGCAGCGACGTTCCAGAGATCGTTGGGACCCAGCGTCGTCACGACTGACTCGGTGACTCCAGTGAGGTCGACGGGCCACTCAGCGGTCATACCACCAGCCCCCGTTCGAGGGCGATGAACAACGCCCCAGCCACGATGTCGGCCGTCGTCCCGGGGTTGATATCGCGGGCGACCAGTTCTTCGGCCAACTCGCTTGGCTCCTCGGCGCCGTCAAGCACTGCTTGTGCTCGACGTTGTACCTCCGCAGCAGCATCTGGGCCGTTCCGTGTCACGACGAACGTGTCGACTTCCTCGGCCAGCAGTGCAACGAAGACCCGCGAAGCACGGTCGGGAACCGGTCCATCGTCGGCCAGTACTGTCGCTGCAGCGTCGAACGTCCGCCGGAACTCGCCGGCCCACTCTGCGGCGATCCCATCCCCGTCGGCGCTCTGGGACATGATGTCGAACAGGGTGAGCCCGCGTTCCTCTATCGCTGGAATCGCCTCGCTCCCCCGGCGGACATCAAGCGGCTCCATCCCCTCGGGCGGGTCGTCGACGGCCACGTCGACGTGTTCGAAGGCCCGGTAGAACTCGCCAGCGTCCGAAACAGTAGTCGATTGGACCACGCGGTCGGCCCCGGCCGGCGTCAACTCATCCTCGCTTGCGGCCGCCACCAGCGGCGCGAGCAACAACAGGGCCCCAAACTGGGTGTTACCCGCTGACTGGTCGGCCATCCCGGCGACGGCCCGCTCGAAGGCGTGGCCCACTGGCTCCTGCTCCGCTGCGAGCGCCAGCCCGGGCCGGGCACCGACGGCACCGGCCATGAAATGTTCGAAGCGCAGGTCCGTGAAATCCCGCTCGCGATCGACGTTGCCGGGTTTTGGGGTCCCGGTGACCTCCAGCAACAGCGCCAGTTGGGCGTTCTGGACCGTCGTCCGGTCAGTCATCCGGTGACCCCCTGAGTGAACCGCTCGTCAGCCGTCTCGCTGACGGCCGCCAGTACGTCTTGCTCGTCGCTTGCCCGTCCTACGCTCACGGCGTCAGCGCCGTAATCGAAGTACTCCCGTGCCGTCTCGCGTCCGCGAACACCGTTGTTGGCGACGACGAACAGGTCGGTCGCGTCGGCTACCCCGGCAACGACCGACTCGGAATCCATCGCATCGACGTGGATAGCGACAGCGCCGGCAGTTTCGAGACGCCGGGCCAAACTGGGCAGATCAACCCCGCTGACCTCCGCCCGGACTTTCACCGAGACATCGGTCCCCGCATCGGCGGCCGTCCGTACCTGTGCGGTGAGTGCCTCATCGTCCCGCAGCAACGCCTCACCCGCGCCAGCAGCGCACATCTCCGCTTGCCGGCAGTGTGCGTTCAGTTCGAGGATCGCACCGTGGTTGTGACAGACCTCGGCGGCGCGCCTGACAGGTCCGAGCGTCGTGCTCCGAACGTTGAACGCGCCCCGGAGCGCTACGTCCGCAAGTTCAGCCAGTTGGGCGTCGACAAACGCGACTGGGTCGACGGGCAGGAACTCGGAGCGGTCGCGGTCGGTCATTGTTTCCGCGGCCGCGCGAGTGGCTTCGTCCAGTGCGATGCCGCCCATGAACGCACAGCCGGCGTAGTTGGCGGCGGCTCGGGCCCACTCGGCGTCGGCCTCGCCACTGAGACTCGCCAGGGCGACCCGCGGGCGGAACATCAGGCCACCTCCGCGAGCGCGTCGGCGACCGCACGAGCTACACGTTCCGAATCGGCTGCATCATCCATCGTGGTGTCTGTCCGTACGACTGGTCGGTCCAGGTTCGTTCCGTCCTCGCTGTCGAGGACGAACGCGTCAGCGAAGGGATAGGCCTCGGCGACACCGGCTGTGGACGGTTCCATGCCTGTTCCGGCCATCAGGTCGTCGGCGGGCCCAGAGAACACTTCGCCCTCGACGAACGGAGAGACGGCCACGACCGGCGTCTCGGCCAGTGCATCGGCAACACCGTCGACGGCGAGTATCGGGCCGACTGATGTGACGGGGTTCGACGGGCCGATGACAACGGGATCGGAGACGGCGTCGAGTACGGCCGCCGTCGCTGACGCGTCGTCGCTGCCGCGGAACTCAACGGCATCAACCACTGGCGCGCCGTTTCGGCCGACCCACCACTCCTGAAAATGCATCGGGCCCTGCGAGGTGTGAATGAGCGTTGCCACGGGGTCGTCGCTCATCGGTAGCAGTTCGCGGTCGAGACCGAACGCGTCGGCCAACCGTCGGGTCGCTGATGT
>JAQCNK010000311.1 GCA_028275075.1 Haloarcula sp.
CCCTCGGACTGGAACGCCGAACTGGAGAAGGGCGGTTCGACCTGTATCGGTCCCGCCGCCTCCATGGAAGACAAGAAGGCCCAGTACGAGCGGGCCATCGACACGCTGCAGGATGACAAACAGACGACCTTCGCCTTTGTCGGCAAGCCCGAGGACTCTTCGCTCGACGAAATCGAACGGAGTGCCTCGGACCTTGGTGAGTTGGGTATCGAGTCCCAACTGCTCGTCGTCAACGGCTACCTCCCTGAATCAGTCTGTGAGGACCCCTTCTTCGAGGGGAAACGCGAGGACGAACAGGCGGTTATCGAGCGAGCGAAGACCCAGTTCGACGCCGATGCCACGGCGACCTATCCGCTCCAGCCCGGCGAAATTGCCGGCCTAAACCTGCTATCTGACGTCGGCGGTGTCATCTACGACGGCGAGGAAGCGACCGTCGAAGTCGGTTCCGCTACCGACGTCGATACGGACCAGTCAGTCGACGTCGAAGCTCTGGCCGACCCCGAATCGGTCGCCGAGCAACTGACGCCTAGCGATGACACCCGGTATCTGTTCTTCACCGGGAAAGGCGGCGTCGGCAAGAGTACCGTGGCTGCGACATCTGCGACGAAACTCGCCGAATCCGGCTACGAGACACTCATCGTCACGACCGATCCGGCCGCCCACCTCGAAGACATCTTCGGCGAACCCGTCGGCCACGAACCCACGTCGGTGAGCCAGGCGAACCTCGACGCGGCACGCATCGACCAAGAGCAGGCTCTCGAAGAGTACCGCGAGCAGGTTCTGAATCACGTCCAGGAGATGTACGAGGACAAGGAGGACACCGAAATCGACGTCGAGGCCGCTATCACCAACGTCGAGGAAGAGCTGGAATCACCGTGTGCTGAGGAGATGGCCGCACTGGAGAAGTTCGTCAGCTACTTCCAGGAAGATGGCTACGATATCGTCGTCTTCGACACCGCCCCGACGGGCCACACGCTCCGGCTGTTAGAGTTACCGTCCGACTGGAAGGGGTTCATGGACCTCGGCTCGCTGACGAAGGGAGCTGCGCCGGCGAAGGGCGACCAGTACGACGAGGTCATCGAGACGATGCAGGACCCCGGGCGAAGCTCCTTTGCGTTCGTGATGTATCCGGAGTTCACCCCAATGATGGAGGCCTATCGCGCGGCCGAGGACCTCAAAGACCAAGTCGGTATCGAGACGGCCTTCGTCGTCGCGAACTACCTGCTTCCCGAGGAATACGGCGACAACGCCTTCTTCGCGAACCGGCGGGCCCAGCAGGAGAAGTATCTTGGCGAAATCAAGGGGAAGTTCGAGACGCCAATGATGCTCGCACCGCTGCGTCGGGACGAGCCGGTCGGACTGGACGAACTGCGCGCCTTCGGTGACGAGATTACCGGCCTTTCGGAACTTGCGAAGAAACAGGAGGTGACGATGTCATGAACGACCTCCAGTTCCAAGAGCAAGCCGTCGAAGACGAGCTTCGAACGTTCATACAGACACTCACAGACTCTGAGACCTATCGCGAATTCGCCGAAGCAAGTGAAGCACTCAATGACGACCCGGAAGCCTCGGCGTTACTCCGTGAGTTCGACCAGAAACAGGAACAGATGCAACAAGACGAGTTCGACCAGTCGGTGATGAGCGAACTGCAGGACCTCAAATCGAAGATGGCTGAGAATGACACGATCCAGCGTCACCGCAAAGCGCAAGAAGTCCTCATCGAACTCCTCCAAGAGACGAACGACGTGATAAGTGAGCAAATCGGTCGGGAATTCGCGCAGTCAACTGGGGGTGGCTGCTGTTGAGTACCACTGACCAAGACGTGCTAGAGGCGGCCGAAGCACTGGGGGAGGAACTGACGCAGACACAGTTCGAAGCGGGCGACTCCGAGTTCGAGACGATACTAGAGGAGTGTACCGAGGCTATCAGCGAGGAGACCGGAATTCAGTACGACGACGCCTGTGACACTGATGGTTGCTGTTAAGAACTGACAGCGATATCGTAGTCCGCTCTTCCGTAGGAGAGTGTTGATACAGTTCTCCCGAAGGGAGCGAAGATAGAAACTGACCGATAGACCGCTCAGATAGCTGGTTCTAATCTAGCTCGGTCTGTAGCAGAATAGCAAGACAGTACTACATCAACAATGTGCTACGCATGACCGATCGTAGACAGCGAAAGCTGAAACACCAGTTGCGTCGTTTCGGCATCTACCTCGGTCAAAGTGAGAAGGGTTTGGATTTGTCGTACGACAAGCACGAAACTATTTGCGTACGGTCATAATCTATTCTGTCCTGTGGAGGCCCCTGAAGACCGAGTCTTGGACCTGCCACAGACCACCCTATGGAAAGCTAACCGATGCCTCAATGTGCCACCTGTGGTCATCACGTATCCGAACAGTTTCAGCGCGTGTTCAGTGATACAACGGGAGACGTCTACGCGTGTCCGAACTGCTCGGCGAACGCAGGTATTGGGGAAGCGACCCAGAAACGACGAGTGGGTCAATCAGATTGACATCCTCCTCCGCGTAAACGCGGAGAAATCCCCAGCGGTGGGAATTTCAGGTTCGCAGTCCAATCACCGGACTACCAGACCTTTCGGGCACGGGTAGTCCCACGGTATCGGACTGGTGGACTGCTGGCGTTAACGAGAACTCCGTTCTCGTTCGCACATCAGAAATCAAATATTTCTGAGGACGGTCCCAAGCCGCCGTTACCCCTATCCTCGACCGTGTACGGCGTTCCAGTGTTGTTTTTGCCACGGGGACGCCAGCAAGCGTCAGCAGACTCGGGGGTATCGTCTGACTCGCTATGAGCAGTCGGCACGTTGGCACACCCGTCGAGGATGTGACATTCACCGCCCACTCTTGCGGATACTGTCTCATTAGATGGGTGGACAGGCCACCTCCGAAGGACGGTTCGGAATCCGCTCCGTTCCGACCGGTTCCTATCTATTACTAGCGTTGACTGTCACTTAAATGTCAGCCTTCCAAAAATTGGAGTGCTGTCGAACGTGGGTTTCTCCCAAGTGACGGCGCGTATCCACGGTGTGAACGCCGTGGTATTGCGCCTGTTCAGCGTATAAGCACAGCACCCTAGACCGGTCACTTCGTCGAGACATACGATTCGACGAGGGCCGCCTCCGCTCTACGCAGCCTGTACGAAACTGTTGACCGTGGACAATCGAGCTCCGCTGCGAGCTCGTCAAGGGTCGTTTCGCGTGGGGTTTCGTAATAGCCCTCTTCGGCGGCTAGTTCGAGCACTCGGCTCTGCTCAGGCCGAATAGACACTGAGTCGAACAGCGTGAGCAACGGGCCAGTCGCGTCGCTCACGTGGTCGAAGTGGAAAGACAATCCGTCTTGGAGCAGGCCGCCTAACGTGTCATACAGCATGCCGACTTTTTTGTCGTCCTCCATGAGGATGCGCCAGCGTTCAGTGTCACCTTCACGGATAATCTCGAAGAGTAGTGCTCCGGTTATATACCGGTTAGTGATCGTTGGGACTGAGTCGCAGTGGACGAGATTTTCAAAATAGCTGTAGACGAGGCTTCGTTGTGAGCCATTTTCGAGTACGTCACTGTAGTGGCGGCCACCACAGGCCCGGTCACTGATACTCAACTGATTGTACGTCGACCCTGTCAACAGTGCTGTCGCTTTGTCGACGATTGAACTGGGGCCAGTTATGCGGTCCAACCGCCAGAGTTGCGCGTTACCCATCGAACAGAGAAACGTCGTCGAACGGGCCTCCGGTGTCTGGATGAACAGGTCCATCAGCTCGTCAGCGTCGGCTTCGTACCTGATTTCGAAGACGAACTCCCGCATCTACTCTAATCTCCCCCTCAACGATACAGTCAATTTCGGTTTGAATCGGAACACTATCGATGTTGAAGGGATGACGCGCCGGCTCTAGTTACTTGTCGTAAGACAACCTAAATTTCAGGACGCCATGGTAATAAAGGTTGAGCATGAGTAATACCACTTCTGATGGCTCTCTGCCGTGGTTCGTCAAAGTCGTCATAGCTGTCGCACTGATGGTCGTTCTATTCATCATCGGTATCGATCTGCTCACGTTCGCTGCAGCGTGGTAGCCAAACGAGGCTGCCCGCGTGGGTCACAGTCTGACAGTCAGTTCCTGCACGGTGATTGTCGGCTACCAAGGCTAGAGTTATGTAGACAGGTCAGATGTCGATAGGTAGACCAGTTCCACCGCCTGCTACGGTGTGTTGCATATGAATTCAGGACTGAGCGGTACCCCAGAATCTGTAAGAAATGCTGTCGTTACTCCTGCATGGCTTGAAAAACACCTCCACGAGGTTGGATCTGAGTCCCCTGACCTACGCGTAGTGGAGGTAGACCTCAACACCGCGTTCTACGACCAGAGGCACATTCCAGGTGCGGTCTGTATCGACTGGCAGCAACAGTTACAACACGCGACTCGACGGGATATCCCATCGGCAAGCGTGTTAGCTGATCTGCTCGGTGAGCGTGGCATCACAGAGGATTCGACGCTAATCTTGTACGGTGATAACTCGAACTGGTTTGCGGCCCATCTGTACTGGATGCTTTCGTACTACGGTCACGAAGAGATGTACCTACTTGACGGAGGACGAGAACACTGGCTTGAGTCTGCGCGGCCGACAACGACTGCTGTGCCGTCCTATCCGAGACAGTCGTATCGGACACGTGGCCCGTACGAACACGTCAGAGCATATCGCAGCGCCGTCAAACGGGCACTATCGAAGCCAACGAAATTTGTCGATGTCCGGTTACCAGAAGAATATGATGGCACTCTTCTCGCCCCGCCAGGCATGACAGAGTCAGCCCAACGGGGTGGTCATATCCCCGGCGCAAAGAATATCGTTTGGTCGGAGAATCTCCAGTCCAACGGGCGGTTCAAATCGCCCGAGGCACTCGCAGAGCTCTACCGAAATCGGGGGATAGATAGAGACAGCGATGTCATCGTCTACTGTCGCATTGCCGAGCGGTCGTCATTGACGTGGTTCGTCCTGTCCGAGCTGCTGGGTTATCCATCGGTGCGTAACTACGACGGTGCGTGGACAGAGTGGGGGAATCTCATCGGTGTCCCGATTGCAACAGGCACAGACTAGTAGAGCGTATTTCCACGGAGGTGTTGTCACAGGCCAACCGGACGACTAAGTCACGGAGGACGTGACACTATGGTATGGGTTCGATGCCTGTCTCGCGATTACCCCTCGTCGGGCTACTTGCAGTTCCGTTCGTGGTCACGTTCGTCGTCGTCCTCGAACCAGTCGCCTTCTTAGCGATTATCAATACGGTCCTCATCGTTATCGCCGTCCGTCTGATGTTCGGGTCAGACGACCTCGATACGCTCGAGCGTGGGTGGTCCCGGATACGATGATGGCCGGCGGCCACGCGACAGGGGCTGTGACCGGCGATTTCGGCCTTGCTATCTTCGCTCTCGTCGGCCTTCTCGGCGGCGCGCACTGTCTGGGGATGTGTGGACCACTTGTCACACTCTACGCCGACCAGCTGGGAGACGACGGACCAATCAGGTGGGCTGAAATCCGCCAACATCTACTCTTCAACTTCGGACGAACGGTGAGCTATGCGTTGATAGGGGGGCTCATGGGACTGCTTGGGACCGTCGTCTACGACACGGCGGCAGTCGTCGCACTGGCCGATACCCTCCGGGCAGTCGCCGGAATCGCTGTTGGTGGATTTATCATCGTCACTGGGGGACTGTATCTACGTACTGGGACGACGGCCGGTGCGGTGGCCAGCTTTGGGTCGGGGTCGCTGTTCTGGCGTCTCAGCACACGGTTACATCAGCACGTCGATCAGTGGGTCGGCGGGCCACGTATCGTCGCGCTGGGTGCGGTTCACGGCATCCTCCCATGTCCGTTGCTTTATCCGGCATTTCTGTACGCCTTCGCCATCGGTTCACCGGCCTACGGTTCGCTCGCACTGGCCGTACTCGGCCTCGGGACAGTGCCAGCGGTGTTCGGGTATGGCGTCGCGTTCAACTCGTTTTCACCGCGATTCCAGTCTAGGCTCCACCGCACACTCGGTGCCGTGTTCCTGATTTTGGGGTATCTACCGTTGTCGCACGGGCTGCTAATTTTCGGTATCGAACTGCCGCACCCGACGATTCCGATATACCAACCCCTGGGGTGATTCGGTGGGGGACTGTACGCTCTGTGGACTGTCGACGCCGGAACCACCACACGCTTCCCCGGACATTGACGGCAAGTACTGCTGTCGGGGCTGTCTCACCGTCGCTCGGACACTCGACGAACAGCCTGAGGAAGCTACTGTCGACGAACATCTCGACACAGGCCCAGCGACGTCGGACGTGGAGGGGGCCGAGGCGTATCTCGATGTCTCGGGGATGCACTGTGCGACCTGCGAGCAGTTCCTGGAGACGACAGCGACCGACGTCGCCGGCGTCCGCGCCGCCGAAGCGAGCTACACTTCGGGAATGATGCAGGTGGTATACGACCCAGATCAAACGGGGTCGACGGCCGTGGCCGAGGGCGTCTCGACATATGGCTACAACGCCCGGAAGCGCACAGACACGACCGAGGACGACGACCAGCAGGCCGTAGGGCGCCTGCTGGTGGGTGGGTTTTTCGGGATGATGACGATGATGTGGTATCTTCTCTTTCTCTATCCGGTGTATCTCGGTGTCGGGCCGGCCGGCGGGCTCGTCGACCTCTCGGGGCCGGCCGGGGGGTATCTGTTCGCGAACGTCTGGGTGATGGCGACCGTCGTGCTGGGATACACCGGCTATCCGCTCCTCCGCGGAGCGGTGGTCAGCCTCCGGGTCGGCCACCCGAACATGGATTTGCTGGTTGCCGTCGCGGCGACGACCGCCTACGTCTACAGCACCATCGCAATGGTGCTCGGGCAGGTGGACGTCTATTTCGACATCGCAATCGTGGTCGTGCTCGCCGTGACAATCGGTGATTATTATCAGGAGCGCGTGCGTCGACGCGCAACCAGCCGCATAGCGGCTATTACCGACGAGCGTAGCGAAACGGCGCGACGTCGAACAGCGGTAGGGACGGAGACGATCGACCACTCCGAAATTGGTGGCCGTGATGAACTGGTGGTTCGAGCGGGCGAACAGGTCCCAGTCGACGGGAGCGTCGTCGACGGAACGGGTGCAGTCGACGAGGCGTTAGTCACCGGGGAGTCACTCCCGATCACGAAAGGTCCCGGTGACGAGGTTATCGGCGGGGGAACTCTCGTCGATGGCGGGCTGGTAGTTCGGGCGGATGAGGAGCCGACGAGCACGGCGGATAGACTGGTCGAGACCCTCTGGAACGTGCAGAGTGGTGTCGCTGGTCCCCAACGGCTTGTCGACCGCATCGCAGCGGTGTTCGTTCCGCTTGTGTTCGTGCTCGCAGGTCTGACCACCGTCGGCCATCTGGCGGTTGGGTCTGGTACCACTCCGGCGCTGTTGACCGGGTTGACGGTGCTGGTGGTCTCCTGTCCGTGTGCGCTGGGACTGGCGACGCCGATGGCGGTGGCTGCGGGCATCCGTGATGCGCTTGCCGACGGTATCGTCATCACCGACAAGGGTGTCCTCGAGACGGCCACGGAGATAGAGACGGTCGCGTTCGACAAGACCGGGACGCTAACTACCGGTGAAATGACCGTTCGGGATGTCTTCGGGGACGACGCGACGCTCACGTACGCCACAGCGGTCGAGCAGTTCGCGACCCACCCGGTCGCCGAGGCCATCGTCGCAGCCGGCGATCCACCGGACCATCCGGTCACTGACTTCGAAAACTATCCGGGCCAGGGCGTCGGTGCGACCGTCGGGGACCGGGAGGTCCTCGTCGGCGGCCACGACCTGCTGGCCGACCGCGGCTGGACCATCCCGACTGCGTTCGAGGAACAGTACCGGTCGGCACCGGACGACACGGTACCCAGCTACGTGGGTTGGAACGGCCGCGTCCAGGGCGTCGTCGTCGCCGGCGACGAGTTCCGGACGGAGTGGGAGTCGGTTCTGGATAAACTCGCTGAGACGTACCGTGTCGTTGTCATCACTGGTGACGACCCGGGCGCTGCCCGCCGGCTTGACGACCACCCCGCCGTCGACGAGGTGTTCGCCGGCGTCCCACCGGAGGCCAAGGCGGCCGTCGTTGAGCGGCTGACAGCGACTGAAACGGTCGCGATGGTTGGTGACGGGAGCAACGATGCGCCCGCACTCGCCGCCGCCGACGTTGGCATCGCGATGGAGCGTGGCACCCGCCTCGCTGTCGACGCTGCGGATGTGGTCGTCACCACCGACACCCTCACGCCGATCCCGTCGATCTTCGAGATGACTCATGGGACCCGACGTCGGGTCCGGGAAAACTTGGGCTGGGCCTTTCTCTACAACGGGATTGCCGTCCCACTCGCGGTGGCTGGACTGCTCAATCCCCTGTTCGCGGCCATCGCAATGGCGACGAGCAGTTTGCTCGTGGTGGTAAACTCGACGCGGTCGGTCAACTGACCGCTTCGTTTTACCCGCCGCAGTGTCCGTCAGGAATCCCAGGTTGTCCTGTGACAAGGTAGGCTACAAATCCATCGAGTCAATCCAATCGAAACAGTATGGGTATGAAGACGGTGCAAACAGGCACCATGGGGTCGATTGCAGAATCGGACGGACTCAGCGGCCGTCGATATTTTCACAAGATCTTGTCACGCGTGGTGATATTGGTGGCCGGACTCGGCTCTATCGGCGTTGCCAGCGCACAGGGGACGAGTGGTGGGGCAGGCGGGGGTGGCGGTTCCGGGCTCTACGTCACAGCAGCAGCGCTGACACTCACCGGACTCGCTATCGGCGCAGTCTACCTGTTCAGCTGGCGCGACAGGCCGGAGCGGACGTTCACCCCGGCGACGCCGACGGAAGACAGGGTTCCGAACCGACACACTGGACAGATGTACGAATCCAACGTCGCGTCGAGCGAAACCAAGTCGGTCGACCACGACGCGTACGACCCGATCGGAACCGGACTCCTTCTCGCGATGTACTTCGCCGTAATCGCCCTCATGTGGCTGTTCATGTACTTCGTCGAGTTCCTCGGTAACGGACCAACGGTGGTGGGGTAACCGTGCACGTCCACAAATACGAGCGAATTTGGCTTGTCGCCGCACTTGCGCTCATCGTACTGTTCATCGGGACGGTGACCTACGGCGCCGTCGGTGCCGGTTACGGTATGGTCGACGCGACAGGTGGGGAAGTCGACCCGACGAACCCGACGGCTTCGGACAACTTCCGGGAATCGGGAGTCTACAACGGTAGTGAACAGAACCACTACGACGTGTATATCGAGGCCGTTCAGTTCGCGTTCGTCCCGGGGACGAGCGAGCCTGTCCGTCTCCCCGCCAACAGCACCGTCACTTTCCATGTGACCAGCGGCGACGTGATTCACGGGTTCGAGGTCGTCGGGACGAACATCAACACGATGGCCGTTCCCGGACAGGTCGCGACGGTCACTGTCGAGTTCGACGAACCCGGCGAGTACGGTCTCGTCTGTAACGAGTACTGCGGGAGCGGGCATCACACGATGGAGGGGTCGCTGGATGTCGTGCCGCCCGCGGAGTTCAACGAGAGCGAGGTGAACTGAGATGGCACATCCACACAAATCAGAGCAGCCACAGGCGTACGAAGCCGACGAGACACAGCTGAAGGATCGCCTCGCTTTCATAGACCGGTACCCGACCGCCGCACGAATCACTCGGCTCTCACTCAGTGTCTCGTTTACCGCACTGGCTATCGGTGCTATCCTGGGTATCATCCAGGCGCTGCATCGGACGAACGTCTTCCGGGGACTCATCAGCTCGGCCGACTACTACTCCGTACTGACGGGGCATGGCGTCCTGCTCGCGCTGTTTTTCACTATCTTCTTCCTGACGGGTATCTTCACCTGGGGAACCAGCCGAAGCCTCGGCAGGGAACTCCCCTCTCCGCGGTTCTCGCTGGCGTGGTTCCTCCTGATGCTCTCTGGGGCAGTGATGACCTCGACGGCTATCTTCGGCGGGCTGGTCGGCCAGATACCGTTCTCGGCCGACGTCCTGTACACGTTCTATGCCCCGCTGCAAGCCCACCCGCTGTTCTACGCGGGACTGGCAGCCTGGCTCGTTGGGACGTGGCTCGCTGGAGCCGACTGGTTCCGGACGTACTACCACTGGCGACAGGACAACCCGGACGAGCGAATCCCGCTGCAGATGTTCATGATCATGACGACGATGCTGATGTGGTACATCGCCACGCTCGGCGTCGCCGTCGAGGTGCTCGTCTTCCTCCTGCCGCTCTCGCTCGGCCTCATTGAGAGTGTCGACCCCTTGCTCACCAGAACGCTGTTCTGGTTCTTCGGTCACCCGGTCGTCTACTTCTGGCTGATGCCGGCCTATTTCGCGTGGTACACCGTCCTGCCAAAACTCTCAGGCGGACGGCTCTTCAGCGACCCGCTGGCCCGCGTCGTCTTTATTCTCTTTCTCCTGTTGTCGACGCCGGTCGGCTTCCACCACCAGTACGCCGACCCCGGCGTCCCGGAGGGCTTCAAGTTCATCGCGATGACCAACACGATGTTCCTGTTGCTCCCGAGCTTCCTTACCGCCTTCACCGTCGTCGCGAGCATGGAGTACGGGGCTCGCCAGCGAGGCGGCACGGGATATCTGGGCTGGCTCAAGTCGCTTCCGTGGGGGAACCCGGCCTTTGCCGGCTGTGCGCTGGCCGGAATGATGTTCGCCGCCGGGGGCTTCTCGGGCATCATCAACGCAGGGATGAACATCAACTCGCTTATCCACAACACGTTGTGGGTTCCAGGGCACTTCCACCTCACCGTCGGGACGGCAAGCGCCCTGACGATGATGGCGATCAGTTACTGGCTCTACCCACAGATTACCGGCAAGCGACTGCAGTTCTATGGCGTTGCCCAGATACAGCCGTATATCTGGTTCATTGGCATGGGGCTGATGTCCAACGCGATGCACCGAGCGGGGCTAGCCGGGGTCCCCCGACGCACCGCCGAACCGCAGTACCAGCAGTTCGACTTCGCACCGGTCCTGGGTTCGATGTCCGAGATGCGCCTCCAGATTGCTATCGGCGGGTCGCTGCTGACGCTGGGCGCGCTCATGTTCGTGTTCGTGATGGTCGGAACGTGGCTAGCCGAGCGTGGACGGGGTCGGTTGCGTGTCGACAGCCACCTTCCCAAACCCATCTCCGGGGCTTCGGACAGCCCAAGGGTGCTCGACAACGTCAAACTCTGGTTCCTCATCGCAGTCGTGCTCGTCGCCATCGCCTATGGCTTTCCCATCTACTCAATGGTGGCCGATGGTGTATTCAGCCCTGCTGCGCCGCCGTTCCCCGTGTGAACACCTGATTACCACGCAGGCGTTCGGTCTCCCACTCGGTTGTCACACGACAACCAGACGTTCAATTTTCTGTCCTCCTACATCCGAACGAATGCGTA
>JAQCNK010000312.1 GCA_028275075.1 Haloarcula sp.
ATCGGCGGGGACCAGAGAGTCTTTGATGTACAGGTCTCTCCAGTGTCCGGCGTCAGGGGGGGTGTCGATGCACATGTCATCCGTTTCAGTGACATCACGGAGCGCAAGGAGCGCGAACGCGAACTGGAAGCAACGAAATGCGAACTCGAACGGTCCAACGAGAAGCTCGACCAGTTTGCCGGCATGGTGAGTCACGACTTGCAGAACCCGCTGACTGTAATCAAGGGGCGGGCGAAACTCCTTCGATCAGCGGCACCGGACGAACATGTCGAACCAATCGAGCGCAACGCTGAACGGATGGAAACGATGATCGAAGATTTACTGACGCTGTCACGAGCCGGTGTACGCGTCGATGACCCTGAGCCCGTCCCGCTCGCGCCGGTCGTCACAGACAGCTGGACGGCCGTCAGTACCGACGACAGTGTTCTCGATATTGATATACCAGACAGCGTGGAGCTGAAGGCGGATGGGGACCGCCTCCGACACGTCTTCGAGAACCTCTTTGGGAACGCCGTAGAACACAACAACTCCCCGGTTACCGTTCGTGTCGGGATGCTCTCCGATGAGCCGGAGCTTGGATTCTTTATTGCCGACGATGGTGCTGGAATCCCGGTGTCGGAGCGGCAAGAAGTGTTTGAACAGGGCTATACGACGAGCACAGATGGGACTGGATTCGGCCTCCCGATTGTCAAGGACCTCGTTGAGGCGCACGGATGGACTATCTCGGTCGGTGAGAGTCAGCAGGGCGGTGCCCGCTTTGAGGTGGACACAACTGAGCAGGGCTGAGCCAGATGAAAACACAATTAGGCGCTGACCGTTCTGCATGTACTAAGAACATGGTTCATACGAGCGTCATCGGTTGCGGGAATATGGGCAGTGCGCTGGTCACCGGGCTCTCGAAGGCCGGGGGGCACACCATCGTCGCGTGTGACCTCGATCCGGACGCCCTCGCCATGGTCGCCGACTACGCCGACGAGACGACTGACGACATCTCGACGGCAGGCGAGGCCGATGTGGTCTTTGTCGCGGTCAAGCCCGACATCGTCGAGGCCGTCCTCGACGAACTCGCCCTCTCGACCGACCAGACGCTCGTCACGATTGCCGCCGGCGTCCCGACGGAGTTCGTCGAGGCCCGTACCGACGCCCGAGTCGTACGCATCATGCCGAATCTCGCTGCCGAGGCCCGGCTCATGGCCGCCGCGGCGACCGGCGAGTTGACCGACGACGTGCGAGCCCTGCTCGACGATGTCGGCGAGTTCGCCGAGATCGCTGAGTCCCAGATGGATATCGCCACCGCGGTCAACGGGAGCGGGCCGGCGTTCGTCTTCTATTTCATCAAGGCCATGACCGAGGCTGGCGTTGCTGGCGGGCTGGGTCACGAGGAGTCCCAGACCTTAGCCGCGCAGACGTTCAAGGGTGCCGCCGAGACGGTGTTGCGGGACGACCGCTCGGCCGACGACCTCATCGACGCCGTCTGCTCGCCCAACGGGACCACCATCGAAGGTATGGACGTGCTGTGGGACAGCAATGCTGACGAAGCTATGACAGAGGCGGTTGCCGCCGCCGAGCGCCGGTCCAAAGAGCTGGCGGCCGACTTCGAGGATGAGTGAGGCCGTCGACGGCGACACGCTCGCGGCCGCCCGGGAGCTGGCCGCCGGTGCCGAGCGGGTCATCGTCAAGGCTGGGACGAACTCCCTGACCGACGACGACTCAAACCTGGACGACGATAGGCTCGACAAACTGGTCGACGACATCGAGGATCTCCGCTCGCGAGGCAAGGAGGTCCTGTTGGTCTCCTCGGGTGCCGTGGGGGCCGGCATCGGTCGAGTCGGCCACGACACCGGGACTATCGAGGAGTCCCAGGCCCTCTCGACGGTCGGCCAGAGCCACCTCATGCGCCGCTACACCGAAAGCTTCGAGCGCTACGACCGGAAAGTCGCCCAGATACTCATTACCGAACACGATCTCGACAATCCCGAGCGGTTTACTAACTTCCGCAACACCGTCGAGACGCTACTCTCCTGGGGGATCGTCCCCATCATCAACGAAAACGACGCCGT
>JAQCNK010000322.1 GCA_028275075.1 Haloarcula sp.
GACCCTCGGCGATCCAGAGGGCGCTGCACTCGCTACAGCCGACC
The DNA here is from genome assembly GCA_028275075.1 of Haloarcula sp. Taxonomy (GTDB): domain Archaea; phylum Halobacteriota; class Halobacteria; order Halobacteriales; family Haloarculaceae; genus Haloarcula. The sequence goes on from JAQCNK010000322.1 coordinate 45, forward strand.
ACCGCGTACATACACAGCAATTGGGCTGGTTCAGGGTTGAACGTTCGGATTTCGCCATCGAGACACAGTGTTCTGAATCCGAATACGGGACAGTACATTTACCACGTCTGCTACTGACAGGCAGGTATGGACTGGTCGCGGGAGTGGCTCAGCGCCCGGGCGACGATACTGCTGCCGACAGTCGTCGCGGTCCTATCCCCGAGAGTTTGCGGCTTGCGGCCGGATTCACCGGGGCGCTGACCGGCTTTACCCTGCTCATGAGCGTTGTGGGCCTTCGCCGCCGGCTGCGGGCCGGGTGGTATCTGACCGTCGTCTTGCTCCCGGTATCGGCGCTCCAGGGGGTCGTCCAGTCGTCGCCGCTGTCGGCGCCACTGGTCGCGCTCTCGCTTGTGTCGCTGCCGACACTGCTTGTCAACCGTCACCGCTTCCAGCGCGAGTTCGATCTCTCGACAGCCCAGCTTGCGGCTGGGGCAGCGCTGCTCGGAGCGCAGGTGTACGGGACTGTCGGGACATGGGCGCTGCGCGAGGAGTTCACCAACGTCCAGACGCTCACGGACGCGTTTTACTACACTCTCGTAACCGCGAGTACGGTCGGCTACGGCGACGTGACACCGGCCAGCGAGCGGGCGACCCTCTTCGGGATGTCGGTCGTCCTGCTCGGGACAGCCAGCTTCGCCATCGCGCTGGGGACGCTTCTGGGCCCGGCTATCGAAAAGCGCCTCTCTGAGGCACTCGGAAATATGACTGACGCACAACTGGACCTGCTCGAGAACCACGTCGTGGTTCTGGGCTACGGCGATCTGACAGAACCGATACTTGATGAACTGGCGTCGGCGACGGAGTTCGTCGTCGTGACACCCGATAACGAGGAGGCGGTCCGACTCCAGCAACGGGACATTCCGGTGTTGACCGACGACCCGAGCGACGAGGCCCCCTTGGATCGGGCCGGCATCCACGATGCGACGGCTGTCGTCGCCGCCACGAACAATGACGCACAGGACGCACTGGCTATCCTCACCGCGCGCTCGCTCAACCCCGATCTGAACATCGTCGCCGCCGCGACCGACCGCGAGAACGTCGAAAAGCTCCGTCGGGCAGGGGCCGACACCGTCATCAGCCCCGCCGTTATCGGCGGCCACCTGCTCGTCCAGTCAGCGCTGGGCCAGGAGGGGATGGAGAACGTTGCCGACCACCTGCTGGATGTCAAAGCGGAGAGCGACCTGTAAGGTGGCACCGAGATATGTGCCGCCAGTTCGGTTCACTGTAGATTATCGGCGGGATCTGACCCGGAATCGGGACGCCCAGACAACAGCTTCCAATCGTCCGTATCAGTGGTTCCGGTCGACGATAGCGATATCCGTCTCGATGTTGTCGAGGCGCTCGAACGTTGGTGGCGTTATGAAGCGGGAGGCAGCGCTACGGTCCTGGCTCGCGCCGATGATGACGAGGTCGTACGTCTCGGCCGTACTGGCGAGAAACGAGTTGATGTCGGCGCCGCTGACGCGCGTTTCGATACTGTCAGCGAACGGCTCGACGAGGTCAGCCAGCATTGATTCGGCGCGACGGCGGTCGCCGGCGTCGCCGATGCAGGTCGCGACTGCGACCCGGCCGCTCCCACCAGCGAGGCGAACGGCGAAATCAACCATGTGGTGGGCCACGTCGCTGGCCCGCCTGACCGGGGCCAACACGCGACGCCAGCGGGTCCGGCCATTGCGTGAGCGGTGGACAAGCACATCTGTCCGCCCCTGAAACAGCTGGCGGAGGTAGGTCGTCAGCGCGCCGTGTTCGCTCTCGTATGGCGTGGCGATGAGGTCGCAGTTCGTCGTTTCGGCGGCCTGCAACGTAGTCGCGGCCGCAGACTCCTCGCCGGTGGCAACAACTACCTGACAAGGGACGCCAACACGCGTCTCGACAGCCGCCGCGCGGGACTCAAGCCGCTCGACTCGCTCGCGATGGGCGTCGGTCACCTCGTCTGTCTGCTCGGCGCCGCCGGCCACCACACCGCCATGTAGTATCGCCCGCTCTGTTTCGGCGGCTTCGACATCATCGACGATGTCCAGCAACACCACCTTACCGGCCTCGTGAGCGGCGGCCAGGCGGGCGCCAAGCATTGCCGTCGCGTGAGCGTGTTCCCCCCGCATCGGGACCAGTACGTGGTCGTCGCCCGTCGTGGACTCGTACAGGACTGTTGCACGGCGGTCGTAAAACCGGTTGCGCCAGACGACGAAGACGACAGCCACGATAGAGCTCGCGAGGAAGATACTGGCCAGAAACGTCAGCCGCTGGGCCGGCTGGACCAGCAGTGCCAACAGCGCCGTCGAGTACGCCGATGGCTCCTCAATGTCGAACGGCCAGGTGATGAGCCCCGTCGCGAGCGTCGCGAGTACCGCTGCTCCGGCAGCCGCCTGGAGCCGGCTGGAGGGGAGCGCAAGGACCGTGTTCGACAGCCACAGCGCCCCCAGCCCACAGACCGCACCGATAGTCAGCCCGGACACGAACTGTCCGGGGTCGGCGTACTTTCCGCGCGGGTTCGCAAACAGTGTGTAGCTGCCCGACGCTAGCGGCGGAAAGAGGAGAAAAGAGAGCTGTGGAACGGCGTTCGACAGCAGCGTCACCAGCCCGATCAGCAGGGGGACAAAGACCAGTACAGAGAGATGGACGAGCCGGTCGGTCGTCTCCGCCCAGCGGCGAAACTCTCCCAGCTCCCGCCGCTCGACCCGACGAACCACTCGAAGGATACTGCGGGCCCGCTGGACGAACTGCTCAATCATAGCTACGCATATGCCTTCGTCCTCCTAATCACAGTGCCTGATTACAGTTCCGTCGCCGCTGTCAGCGCGATGTCGATGGCCCGCTCGACGTTGTTCTTCGCTTTTGCCGGCAGTTCCTCGTCGTCGGTTTCGCCCTTCTGTGTCCCTTCGATGAGATTGCCGTCGACGGTGCAAATAGCGCCGGCCGCCAGCCCCTTTCGACGGGCCAGCGAGAAGATGGCAGCGGCCTCCATCTCCACACACTGCAGCCCGGCGGCCTCCCAAGCGTCGACGTACGTGTCGGTCTCGGCGTAGAAGGCGTCGTCCGTCGCGACCGGACCGACATGGACGTCTTCACCGTTTGCCGCTGCAGCGTCAACGAGCGCGGAGAGTACGTCGTAGTCGGGCACCGCCGGGACAGCTTTGTCCTCGTAGCGCGCTGTGGTCCCCTCGTCTTTGGCGGCACCGGTGGCGACGACCATATCACCGATGTCGATGCCGCGCTGGAGCGCACCGGTCGTACCCACACGGACGAACGTCTCACAGCCCACAGCCGCGAGTTCTTCGACAGCAATCGCGGCCGAGGGCGAGCCGATACCGGTCGAGCAGATCGTCACGTCGCGGCCCGCATGCGTGGCGTTGACAAGTTTGTACTCGCGGTTCTGTGCGACGACCGTACTCTCCTCGCAGTGACCGGCGATGCGGTCAACGCGACCGGGATCACCGGGCAGCAGGACGATATCGTGCAGGTCACCGGGTTCCACCAGCAGGTGGGGTTGTTTGGCCATGATGGGAGTTAGTCCGTCTGTAATAAAACCGCCGGGGATTCTCCACAACAATAACGTGTGTCGGTCGCAACGCCTCAGCTATGAGCGACGATATCTCGCTGTTCCATCCTCGGATGCGATTGCCCGCGGTCATCGCCCTAGTGTTTGGCCTCACGCTCGGCTTCCTGGCGGTGGGCGCCCAACGAATCATCGACGGAACGGGCCAATCACTAGTGGCCGGAGTCGTGCTGGGACTGCTGGCTGGGGGGTTCCTCTACGGCATCATGTACCGGAACCTCTCCCAGCAAATCGCCCAAGAAGAGTAGTCACCCCGCAAAGAGGAATAAGACGACATTGTTTGTCGCCGGGCCGAGCCCGACGGCGGCCACTACCGAGAGCAGAAGGGCTGCCTCGGCTGGTTCTTCTTGCAGATAGTTATCCATGAGGACGACGACGGCGACCGCAACGACGAGTTTCACGACGACGAACAGCCATCCGCTCCCGATGGTCGAGGCCGTCGGGAGACCCCCGGCAAACTCCATAATAGCACGCGGGACGGGGGAGCGCTCGCTGACGCCGAGGACATCGGTGCCGACGGCCGTCGAAATACCGTCAAAGACGTGGGCGAATATGACTACAGGGGCAGCATATCGCGCCCGCACCACGAGCGGTGTCCGCCATACCGCTACCGCGAGGACGGCGACTACGGCGACGAACAGGGAGACAAGCACCGAAAGCGCCGGCCAGACGGGATCGACGCGGCCGGATCTGAGTGCGGTGACCGCCGAAAGCACCATCACGACGGTCAGGACACCGGTTCCGACCATCCCGAGATGCCGCGCGATGTTCTCGGTGTGACCGGTTCGGACCCCGAAAAATGACAGGAGGAGCCACACGGCTCCCGTAGCGCTAAACGTCGTAAGATACACTGACGGCGTCCCGAACAGCGGCGCCAGCGTCCCCCCGTACAGCTCGATAGGCGGCTGGTTGAGCGCGTGTAGTGCGCCCCCCAAGGCCATCCACGGGGCCAGCGAGGCGACGGTCCGCTGGTCGACCGGTGGCTTCAGGCCCACTAACATCGCAGTGACGATGCACACGCCGCCGACAAGGACGACCAGATATTGAAGCGGTGGTAGCGCGAACCCCGTCGGCAGTATCATATGCCCCACGGCACTCCCAGTCGTTGAAAAGCTTCCGGCCGCATGGGTATTGCGTACGGACAGGCGAGCCAATCCTCGGGTCGGTCAATCCCGTCTCCGCGCCGGGATATTTAGGTAGATGCCGGATATCTACCCCGTATGGACGACGTACCCGACCATATCGAGCAGACGGTGCTGGGACCGATGACGGGTACCGGTGGAGTCCGTGACTGTCTGGACACAGCACTGCAACACGGGATGCGGGCCTGCATCCCACCGTGGGCGTTACCGGTGGCGGCCGACTACGCTGACGTCCCGCTGACCACGGTGATCGACTTCCCGCACGGCCAGGGAGCGACCGACACCGTCTGCTCGGCGGCCCACAACGCGTGGGACGACGGCGCCGACGAACTCGATGTGGTCTGTAACGTCGGCCTGCTGAAGGCCGGCGAAGACGAGACCGTCCGCAACCACCTCTCGGAGGTCGTCGCCAGTGTCCCGATACCAGTGAAGATCATCGTCGAAGCGCCGCTGCTCTCTGAGACGGAACTCCACCGCGTCGGGGGATTGGTCGCCGACGCCGGCGCCGACTACTGCAAGACCGCCACCGGCTTTACCGAGGGCGGGGCGACTGTCGAGGCTGTCGAACTGCTCAGCCAGTACCGCCCAGTGAAAGCCAGCGGTGGGATCGGCTCGTGGGCGGAGGCGAAGGCGATGTTCGACGCCGGCGCCGACCGCATCGGTGCCTCTGCCGGGGCTCGTATCGTCGAGGAGTGGCGCGAGCAACGGGGTGAGGGCTGATGGCCTTCATCCGAGCCCTCGCCGACGCGACGCTGCCAAGCGTTCTCGTCGCACTCCTCACGTTCGTCATCGCGGACGCAGGCGGGACAGTCCCACCCGTGGCGCTTGGACCGCTCGCCGGGGCGGCAACCCTTATCTGTGGGACGGCGATCAGCCACGCGTTCCAGACCGAGAGCCGACGCTACCCGTTGACCTGGGTGGCGCTCGAACTGCTGTCGTTCCCCTGACGGGCCAATCCGTCGCACTTTTGCCCGCGAACCCACTCTATCACAGTAAGCGATGGCCCGCTATCACATCGAGACGTACGGGTGTACCTCCAACAGAGGTGAAACCCAGCAGATAGAGCAGGCGCTCCGCGAGGGCGGCCACCACCCAGCCGACGGTCCCGAATCGGCCGACGTGGCCATCCTCAACACCTGCACGGTACTGGAGAAGACCGAGCGCAACATGCTCAGCCGGGCCAAAGAACTGGACGCGGAAACGCCCGCGGACCTCGTCATCACCGGCTGTATGGCGCTGGCCCAGGGCGAGGAGTTCGAGGAGGCCGGACTAGACGCCGAAGTGCTCCACTGGGACGACGTACCACAGTACGTCCGCAACGGGGAGTGTCCCACGGTGACAGCCGACACGGCGACGGTGATAAACGGCGTCGTCGGTATTCTCCCGATTGCGCGGGGCTGTATGAGCGACTGTTCATACTGTATCACCAAGCAGGCGACCGGCCGCATCGAGTCGCCGTCGGTCGAGGAGAACGTCGAGAAGGCCCGAGCGCTGGTCCACGCCGGCGCGAAGGAGATCCGGATCACCGGACAGGACACCGGCGTCTACGGCTGGGACACCAATCAGGGGACGAGCCTGCTGCCGGAGCTACTGGACCGCATCTGCACCGACGTCGACGGGGAGTTCCGCGTGCGGGTCGGGATGGCGAACCCGAAGGGGTTGCACGGCGTCCGTGAGGAACTGGCCAGCGTGTTCGCCGAGCACGACGAACTCTACAACTTCATCCACGCGCCGGTCCAGTCGGGAAGTGACGACGTACTCGCAGATATGCGCCGCCAGCACGCTGTCGAGGAGTATCTCGACGTCGTTGCGGCGTTCGACGACGCCCTCGACTACTGGACGCTCTCGACCGATTTCATCGTCGGCTTCCCGACCGAGGACCCCGACGACCACGAACAGTCGATGGAGCTACTCCGGGAGACGAGCCCCGAGAAGATCAACGTCACCCGCTTCTCGAAGCGGCCGGGCACCGACGCCGCCGAGATGAAGGGACTGGGCGGGCAGACGAAGAAGGACCGTTCGAAGGCTATGAGCGAACTGAAGATGGACGTGGTAGCTGCTGCCCACGAGGAGATGATCGGGCGCACGTCGTCAGTGCTGCTGGTCGAAGACGGTACCGACGATTCGCTGGTGGGCTACGACGAGGCCTATCGCCAGGTCGTCATCGTCGACGCGGAAGAACGCGGGCTCGAAGTCGGCGACTTCGTCGACGTGGAGATCACGAGTCACAGTACGGTGTACGCGTTCGGCGAACCGGTCGAGCAGCCGGTGCTGGCCGACTGAGCTGTGGGGTCGATGCAGACGGCACGGTCGTCATACGGTCGGTTGTAAGCATTGCCGGATCCGACCCGGTCAATCGTTACAACCAACTGTATCAGTCGGCGTTCCAGGCTTCGTGCAGGAACGCCAGCGCTGCCCCGAACATTGCGAGGTTGCCGAAGAAAGCCAGCCGCTCGCCGTCGCGGTCGTCGGGGTCCGCGTTCCAGAAGTCGTGCATCGTCAGGGTGACGACAGCGAGAAAACTCGCGACAGCGCCGGTCGCGATGCGGGGGAGCCGCCAGAGGGCGACACCGAGCCCACCGACCAGCACCATCCCCGACGCCATCGGCGCGAGCAGGTCCGGCAACGGAACCCCAGCGGACTCGGCGTACTCGATAGTGTCGTCCATATCTCGGAAATCTTCCGAGCCCTGTAGCGCCATCCCGAGGCCGAAAACGAGTCGGCCGATTCGGAGTCCAGTGCTGTGGTC
>JAQCNK010000325.1 GCA_028275075.1 Haloarcula sp.
AAAGGATCATTATTGGTTGATTCGTATACATTTGTGTCTGCCGTTGAGCCAACATTTTTGATTCCCCAAACACAGGAGTAGGTTTCTTCATTTACACCTTCTCTAGCAGGCAACTCGCCTATGGCAAACAAGTCTCCGCTTCCATCATAAGTAGATGTGAAAACTACCGATTTATCTGAATTACTTGGTCTTTCATTGTCTTCTCCTAACCAGCACTCCGCATCCACTTTCTGAGGCGGGAAGCACATACCCTGCTCGCAGTGGTCTTGATTGGAGTGCCAACGTTCTTGTGTGATACAGTCGTATCACGGAATATGAGCACCGACCGCGACGCCGGCACGGACGGCGAGATGGAGAAAATCAACGTCCGGGTGCCAAAGACCCTTCTCGCCGAGGTCGACGAAGTGTGGGAGGAACGCGGGTACGCGAGCAAATCCGAGTTCGTCCGCGATGCGCTCCGTGACGCTGTCGAACCGCCGACGCAACTCTCCGAGGAGGCGCTGGAGCATCTCGCAGAGAGCCGCGAGCAACGCGACGACGGCGAGACGGTGTCGCAGGACGACGTGAAGGAACGCCTCGGCATCGATGACTGAGGTTGAGTGGACACAGAAAGCACTCGACCTACTCGAAAGACTCGACACCGAATCTCAAGAGCGACTGGTGAAGAAACTCGACGAGGCGAAAGACTGGACCTCGCATAGACTGGAGAAATTGACCGGCTACCCCTACTACAACTCCGGGCCGGCGACTACCGCGCAATCATCACCTGGGACCGCGAAGACGACCGCCTAATCGTCGAAGCCGTCGGCCACCGCCGGAACATCTACGACCGACACCTCCCACCCTGAGCTTTCCGCCCGAACCTGTCCAGCTACAGGCCCAGCGACTTGATGCAGTCCAGATACTCCTCGCTTGTCTATCGACTCAGCAGGTTCCTCACTATACTGCACGCACGGTTTTGTTTCGGTATTTGCCGTCTAGCACGCCCGTTCTAGATGCTCCGCTGTGCATGTGTCTAATAACGAGTGCATCTCTTAGCTAAGAGATGCAGACCTCGGCACTCATAGGGTTCGTCACCGCCGGGGAGTCACCCCGACTCGGAACAGTACCTCGTCATTGGCCGGACGGGTCTACCGCTCCCTGGCGGTTGTCCCTTTCGGGTGCAAGTTGGAACAAGGGCTAAAAGACCCCCGCACATCCCAGTACTCATGCACAGGCGACAGTACCTCTCACTCGCCAGCGCGGGTGTCATTGGGGCTCTTGCGGGCTGTGGCGGAAGTAGCGGGTCCGACAGGAGCACGGACAGCCAATCGATAGACGACCACCCGGCTTTGGCGGGGCTCGAAAGCCTGCCGAGCCAAGGTAATCTCGACGGCCACGTCGTGTTGGCCTTCGAGGACCCGTCCTGTAGCCGGTGTAAGGCGTTCCACGACAACACTGTTCCACAGATACGGTCGAACATCGTCGAGCCTGGAAACGGGGCCTTCGTCTTCCGTAGTTACCCCGTGGTTTACCCGTGGGGAAAACCGGCATCGCAGGCTCTGGCGTCGACCTACGTCCGCAGTAGCGGCGCGTTCTGGTCTCTACTTGGCCACTACTTCGGCAATCAGGGACAGTTCAACACTGACAACGTCTTCGACCGGACCGAGACGTTCCTGAACGACTCGACCGACCTGAACGGGACGGCAGTCATCGAGGACGCGCGAAACAAAGCCAACGACGATGCTGTCCAGGCGAATATCGCCGCGGCGGAGGATGCGGGGCTGGGACAGACGACGCCGGTCGTGTTGCTCTTCCGGGATGGGGAGTTCGCCACAATGGCGAACGGGAGTGTGAGCTACGACCTCATCTCGGAGACGCTGGAGGGCAACTAATGAGCGCCGTTGGGGGCGTGCGACTCCCCACGCGGTCCCGAGACTGGCGGTTGATCGGCCGGACCGCGCGGCTGGTGCTCACCATTCCGACGTACGCCGTTGTCGCTGTCCTCGCAAGCGTGCTTTCGCTCACCGCGTTCGTCGTCTCCCTGAACGTCCCGCTGGTGATGGATGTCGTGATCGGCGGCAGTTTGCCGCTGTCGAGTCGGCTGACGATTTTCGGGGAGCTATACCCCTTCGTTGGCACGAGCTTTAGCGTTCCACAGGGGCTCTTGTTGGTGGTCGTCTCTCTGTTGACCGGCGCTGACATCGCGATGGCCACGTATCACTTCCGTGAACACGGACTGGACCTCCAGCAGGGCGGTGCCGGCGCGGCGGGGGTTGTGCTCGGGACTCTTGGCGCGGGCTGTGCGGCCTGTGGCTCGGCGGTCCTGGTGGGGCTGTTGTCGCTGCTGGGTGTGACTGGTGGCCTACTCTTTCTCCCGCTTGAAGGTCTGGAGTTCGCGCTGGGGGCCATCGTCGTCCTGACCCTCTCGATTTACTGGTTGGCCGACGGGATGCGCGGCGGAGAGATTAACGGTTGTCCAGTGGATATCTAGCGGCTAAGAGAAATATTATGTTGCTGCCGGCCGAACCTGGGTCGCGAGGAGGTATGTCTGAGACAACGACTACCGAGTCCCCGCAAGCGACGGAGTACGGACACCTGTGCCGGAAGCGAAAAGAAACGGAGGGGACTGTCGAGCTGGCCGAAGTCGCCGACGTGTGGGTCGGGGAGCACGAAGTCGTCTGTCAGTTCGCATTCGAGTGGGCGAGCGAACCGGTCCGCCGAGCGTACGACCTCGATGACGAACGGGACATTGCCAAACTCGAAGCAGTCTGTGAGGCGAACGGTCTCAAATTCGAACAGGTCGCCCATCTGGAGGGGTCACTCGTTGAGCTTCGGTACACCGGCTCGCAGTGGGACCCAACAGCCGCGGCCGCTTACACGGACGGCGACGGTACGCTCGTCGAAACGTTCCGCGCCGAGTGTCACCTGCTCGCCCGAGAACTCGCGACCGCACCGGCAGTCGTCCGACATGGCGTTGCCCGCGTTCGCTCGCTGACGACGACACAGACAATTATCGGTGTCGTCCTGGTAAAGAAACTCATCGTCCTCGGGTTGCTCGCCTACGTCATGCTGTAGCTTTACACACCCGCTGCGTCGCGGAGCATCCAGCCGCCGCCGATGGCGACAGAGTGGACGGAAGCACCGCCGTCGATATCAGTTCGTCGTCGTGATCTCGACCACATCGCGGTGGTCGAGTTCAGTGTCGGCGGCGATCTGTCGCTGCGAGCGCACGTTGTGGGCGTGGAGGAACCCCTCACCGATATCCGTGTGCAGGAAGTACGCGAAGTCCTCAGCGGTCGAACCGTCGGGGAGAACGAAACAGTCCTGCAGAAACGTGCCGTCCTCTTGGGGTTTGCGTGCGCCGGGGAAGACCGCAATCGCGTCGAGCTCCTCGAACAGCGCCGTCTCAAGTGCCTGCTGGACGCCGGTACCGCCGAAGGCGTCGACGTACTCGCCGATCTGGTCCAGCCCGTTGGCCTTCTCTTCGGGGAGGTCGACCAGTATCTCAAACTCGTCGTCACCCGGCCGATAGTCCAGGACATCCTGTTCTGCGCCGTTCTTGAGCGCTTTCTCCGCGTGGGCCGAGACGGGGACGAAAGTAAGATGCTCGTACCCGGGATCGGCTGTGACGGTCTCCCAGTTTTCCTGTGCGGCCTCGGTGTCCATCTTGTTGGCGGCGATGACCATCGGCTTGGTGCGGATGCGGATCTCCCGTGCGAGATCGAACCGATCGTCCTCGTCCCACTCGTCGGGGTCGAGTTCGAGGTCGAGCGAGAGGATGACCTGCTTGATCTCGTCGTCGGTGATTTTGAACGCCGACATCTGTTCGGCGAGGTCGTCTTCGATGTCTGCCTCCTCGCCGTGGTAGCCCGAGCGGTAGCGCTCGATGCCTTTCTCCAGCACGTCGAGATACCACATGTCGAGTTCGTTCTCCAGAAAGTCGATGTCTTCGCGTGGGTCGTGGTCCGTTGTCGGTTCACCTTCCAGATCGGTCTCGCCGGTGAAATCGACGACATGGACGAGCACGTCGGCCTCGTTCAGGTCCGAGAGGAACTGGTTGCCCAGACCCTTCCCCTCGTGAGCGCCTGGCACCAGCCCGGCCACGTCGACCAGTTTCGTCGGGACGAACCGGACACCGTCGTCACAGTACCCGTGGTTGGGCGTACAGGAGTGATCGAACTCTGGCGCGGCACAGTCGACACGGACGTAGGCCTCACCCATCGAGGGGTCGATAGTCGTGAACGGATATGCGCCCTCGGGCACGTCGTTCATCGTCGCCGCGTTGAAGAAGGTGGACTTGCCGACGGAGGGCTTGCCGACGAGTCCGATCTTGTAGCTCATTGGGGGCTAGAGCGTAAAGAGCGGCTAAAACGTTGTCAACTGAGACGAGAGCGCGTGAGAGTCGCAAACACACCGAACTGAGTGCGGCCCCATCTCCGGCCGGCCTGGACTCAATTAACCATTATAAATAAGGCCTACTAGCTCCTCTTTTCTTTAGACTCACGATGGTACCAGAGCTTTTCGACAGCACGGAAGCGGGTGCCCGCCGGAGCGTCCTCTTCGCTATCACCACTGCGACCGGGGCGCTGTGTTTCGCAGCAACGACTTCTGTCATCGTCAGCGGGACCGTGAACGTGTGGGCGGCACCGCTGGCCGGTTTTGGCACTGTCGTCCTCGTGTTCGGCGGCTATCTCCAGCAGGGCCAGTTCGAAGGGCTGGTCGGCGACGATGAGTTCCTCTGACAGGAGGAGTATACGGGCGTGAACGGGTGACCGGCCTACTCCCCAATACGCTCGCGGGCCGCGGCCACGACCAGCGGTAACGAGATAGTGGCGTCGGCGTAGACCGAGACGTTTCGGGCGTCTTTCTCCAGTTTTCCCCACGAGCGGGCCTCGTCTAACGTCGCACCGGAGAGCCCGCCGGTGTTGGACGGGTCCATCGTCAACTGGACGGCGTAGTCGTAGGCGTCGGGCGAGACGAGCATCGTCTGCAAGACGTAGTTCTTCGGGACGCCGCCCCCGACCACCAAGGCGCCGGCGCTGTCGGCCTCGTAGGCGATGTCGGTGATATCGGTCATGTCCGAGAGCGCGTCGACGGTGAAGTCGCTTGTCTGGGAGTACATCCACGCCTGCAGACCGAGCACGGAATCTTGGAAGGCTGGACAGTACACCGGGACGTCGTTTTCGTACGCAGCGGCCAACACCCCTGAGTCCTCGGCAACGTCCGCTGCCTCGTTGCCCTCGCTGTTGGCCCGCCCGAGTTCCTCGGTCATGCGCTGGATCGAGACCGCGCCCTCGTCTTCAAGGACGGTAAAGACCTCCTCGCGGAGGTGATTCTCGAACAGCGCGAAGTGCTCCTGTGGGAGATACACGTTGTAGATGCGGTCGACGCCCTCGTCCCGGAGGTTCTCATCGTGTTCGCGCTCGGTGTGGCCCTCGGCGGTGACCGCACCGTGATGATGTTTGCCGCCGATGGCTTCGATGGTGTCGTGGGTGCAGTTCGCGCCGGTCGTGACGAGCACGTCGACATGGCCGTCCCGGATAAGCTCACTAACAATAGCCCGCATACCCGTCGGCACCATCGCACCGGCCAGTCCGACGAAGGTGGTCACGTCGTCGTCCAACATTTCGGCGTAGATGTCGACGGCCTCGTG
>JAQCNK010000328.1 GCA_028275075.1 Haloarcula sp.
CGCCGTGGACGACGGCCCGGCGCAAGGTGGCGTGTTCCCACCGTCCGTCAGATCGCCATCCCGTTGGGTCCCCGGCCGGGGCGCCGACGCTGTCGTCGCGTGTATGGTCGTCCATGGTCGGTAATCATACTGCCGGGTATAAGTTCGTACAGATATTTGCCACTCGGGGTGGCGAGTTCCTTCAGTTTGTTATACGGGTCGACAGAAGCCCTGATAGGTATTCGCCGGGGTCTGGCGGAGGCGAATTCTATCAATCGTTCTGTCGACCCGTATACACCGGTAGTATTAATTCACTGTCAGCTATCGTCGCTTCCGTGCAACATTTATACCTCCACGTTGGTTTACCTACTGCAACAGGCGTGTGCGAGGGTAGCCAAGCTAGGAAACGGCGGCGGACTCAAGATCCGCTCCTGTAGAGGTCCAAGGGTTCAAATCCCTTCCCTCGCATCGCCGCGGAACCGTGCTGGTTCCGCACGATGCGGAAGTCCGTGTGGAGCGGTCTTCCCTCGCAAAACTTCTGCGAAGAACTGACTGTCAATCAGTGTCAGGTCACGAGCAGCTACTCGCCAGTAGCAATAGTCACATCCCGAATTTTTCATACTGCCGGCTATAACTTCGTACAGATATTCGCCACCCGGGGTGGCACATTCCTGCAGTTTGTTATAGCCGGCAGTATCACAACTGACCGTATAAACCGTCGACTGCTTGCCACATACCGAGCTTCTAAATCCGCCCCGCTGTCAGGGGAACCCATGTCTGATTCACTGCATCGGGCCGCACTCGCCGAGCGCGCCGCCCGGGCCGGAGGCGTCGTCGCACGCAACCAGTTCCGTGATACGTTTGCCGTCGAGACCAAAACGGGCAAAAACGATTTCGTAACCGAGGTCGACAGAAACGCCCAGTCACAGGTGGTCGCGACTGTTCGCGAGGAGTTCCCCGAGGCCCGGTTCCTCTGTGAGGAAGAGCTTGTTACGCGGTCGGGGCCAGAAGCGATCGAGACGGAGCCCACTCCGGTTGAGTCCGTGCCGGAGACGGGCAGTGCGTGGGTGGTCGACCCCATCGACGGGACCGCGAATTTCGTCCGCGGCCTGCGAACCTGGGCGACCAGCGTCGCCGCAATAGCAAACAGTGAGACGGTCGGGGCAGCGACGTATATGCCGTCGATGGGTGATCTCTACGCGAGCGGCCCGGAAAACGTAACACGAGACGGCAAGCCCCTCTCTGTGAGCGATCGGACCGACCCCGAGACGTTCGCCGTGACTCCCGTCGGCTGGTGGGCTCTGGATGATCGAGCTGAGTTCGGTCGACTCTGTACTGCCGTGGTCGAACGGTTCGGCGATATGCGACGCATCGGAAGTTTTCAGGCGACACTGGCCTTTATCGCCGACGGTTCGCTTGAGGGGGCGGTCTGCCTGACGCCGACCTATCCCTGGGACACGCTGGCTGGCGTCCACATGGTGCGCCGGGCCGGTGGGCGGGTGACCGACCTTGACGGGGAGCGATGGCACCACGACAGCGTCGGACTGGTCGCCTCGAACGGCGAGGCCCACGACGAACTCGTCGCGGCCGCGACCGCCGCGTTGGAGTAGTACGTGCCGGTTCGCCAATCCTCGCACACACGACCGGAAGCCTGAAATCGACGCCCGCCGGTCACACGGCCATGAACACCTCCGAGCGACTCAGCGAGGAGTACGGCCCGGCCCGGCTTTGGGTCGCCTCCTTCGTCGGCATCGTGCTTACCATCGCCGGCGCGGCAGTCGCCATGCCGGTTCGGGTCTGGGACCGCTTCCTGTGGCAGTACTTCTGGGGCCCTGTGTACGCCGATGCGAAGGCTGCGGGCTGTGCGGTGATGACCGACAGCGGCCCGGAACCGCTGTATCAGGGGTGTGGGACCGCGATCGAGCGCGGCGCAATCGTCGCCGAACCGGGCTACACGCTCGTTTCCGAAGTTGGGTACATGCTTATACTGGTGTACATGTTGGTCGGCGTCTACCTCCTGCTTGAGCGTCTGGAGATCGCCGACGACCCGAACCTCTACTTCGCCTTTATTCCGTTCATGCTGCTTGGCGGTGCGTTGCGGGTCGTCGAAGACGGCACCGACCGAGCGGTAAGCGCTGGTGTGACGCCACTGGTCGAATATCCGCTGAGTTCCGTCATCATCAGCCCCGTCATCTACGGAACCGTCTTCCTCATGACGCTCCTCTCACTGCTGGCCTGTCTGGAACTCGACCGGCGCGGAGTCGTAGAAAGCTACTACCGTGCGACAGCCGGAGTCGGGATCGCGCTGGTCGTGGCGACGATGGCCTACCTCATCATGGGGGCGCTGACCACCGATTACTCCACGCTGTACCCCTCGGTTCTCCTCTCGACAGTGGCCATCGCCTCAGCGCTCTCGTACGGGCTCTACCGGCTGTTCGAGAGCTATCTACCCGAGGTCAACAGCGGCACCGGCTACATTGGGCTGCTTGTTATTTGGGGCCACGCCATCGATGGCGTCGCGAACGTCCTGCTCGCCGACTGGCTCGACGCCCTGAGCGTGCCCCTGACCTACTACCCGAAACACCCCGCAAACGCCTTTATTATCTCGACCACGGAGGCACTCCAGCCGACCGGACTCACCGCCGCCATCGGTACTTCTTGGCCCTTCCTCATCGTGAAACTCGTTGTCGCCTCGCTGGTCGTCTGGTTGTTCAACGATGAGTTCTTGGATGAAAGCCCGCGCTACGCACTACTCCTGCTCATCGCCGTCACCGCAGTCGGATTGGGCCCCGGCACGCGGGACATGCTCCGCGCGACGTTCGCTATTTAGCGGCCGGTGCCAGCCAGCGTAGGCTACGGGAACGGGTGGTGCGCCCGGTCGGGCCGGGGTTCGAACCCCAGTTCGTCGGGCACTCGCTCGGCCCGCTGGCCGAAGTACGGGTCGTCAAAGAAAAGCGGCTGTGCGCGCGGACAGAGCACACGCACCGCTTCGAAGCCTATCGCTTCGAGGTCTCGCGTCGTTATCCGAGTCGCGTACGGGTCGAGCCCGGCATCGGTGACGCGGTCGATGAGCAGCGAACGCTCGGCTTGTCGGCTGTCAGGGACAGTATCCGGACCGATACTCGACAGCGGGACCGTCGTGGTTGGCTCGATAAGCGATGTGGCGTCATCGGGCCGACTGGCGTAGTGACCGATGGCACCCGCCGCCTCGCTGGCCCCGTCCTGACCCATCCCTCGGAGTTCGAGCCAGTTCTGCATCGCCTCTTCGAGTGCCCCCGCCGCAGCGTCGGCCGGGTCCAGTCCGGCCGCCGTCCCCAACGCGAGTTCGGGCCACTCCGCACCTCGTAACGCCACGGCGACGACGGGGACGTCGACATCCTGTGTGAGTACCATTGCCGTTGCCTCCAGCCCTTCCGACTGGACGCGTCGGCGGAGCACATCGTACCTGTCGTTTTCGACGAGGAGTTCCAGTGGGTCGTACGTCGAGTACCACGCCAGCATGGCGGCGTCGCGTTCGATCACCTCGTACAGCCCTGATAGCAACGCTTCCGTCTCCGTGCTACCCAACCCGAGTCCGGTTGTCACCGGCGGTCTGACCACCCGCGACGGCGGTGGGTAAAGTACCGTCTCGGCGGGCACACTGACTTCCTCGTCGGTTTCGAGATGCGTTGCCGGCAGCCACCGCAGGGGCTCCGCAACCGGCTCGTCGTCCGGGCGAACGAACGCTGTCGGTGCGAGAGCATCGGCTACCGAGTCGACCGTGCCCTTGAGGAGTGTTTCAGACCGGTAGACGCCCGCGGCGTAGCGCTCGTAGCTCTCGCCCAACGCCTTCATGAACGCTGTGTCCCAGTCGCTCGCGACGCCCGCGGCTTGCCGGGAGGCAGTGGCATCGCTGAACCGGTCCGTGTCTGCCACAGTCGCAAGATAGTACGGTGCCGGGAACGACTCGGCCTCCCCGACCTCGCTGGCGATACCGACCCGCTCGTCCAGCCCGCCCTCGGCTCTGGCAAGCGCGTCCCGGTCGTACGTGGGGGCAGTTCCCCTGAGCGTCCACCGTCGGTCGTCGCCACAGTCACAGCCGGGTATCGGAAGGAACCGCCGCTCGGAGTACGGCAGTTCCACGAGGGTGCCGGCGAGCGCCCCGCCGTCTGTGAGGGCTTGCTCGATGCGGCGACCGGCGACCGCACCGGCGAACCGCCGAGTCCCACTCCGTGGCGCCTCGGCCGGCGCTTGCCCGTCATCCAGATTCGATCGGGCGCGTTCAGCGAGACAGCGATAACAGCCCGTCTCTGGCCCGAATCCCGCAACTGCAGCGTCCACGATCGGAACACCACCGATGCCGCCTAGTTCGACCGCTACCCAGGGCGCTTCTAGCTCACGGGCGCGGTTGCTGGCGGTCTCGAACAGCTCTGATGTCACCTGGCCGACGACAACTGAGAGGTCGACCGGGTTCACAAGTGGCTCGTCGGCCCGGCGTAGACTGGCGGGGCTGTCGGACAACGCCGCGACGAGAGCCTCGACCGCCGGACCACTCCCGACGACTTCGACTGAGGTCATGGCCGCACAGAGACGGCAAGGGGAGAAAAACCTAGGCCGCCAGCAGGTTCTTGGCCACTGTGGCCAGTTCGTCGCTGTCGGCGGCTTCGAGGCGCTCGTCACCGAGCATCAGACGAAGACGGGGGCGACCCACGTCGATGGGAACCTTCTCTGTGTCGATGAGACCCTTGTCCTCCAGTTTCGTCTTTGTCCGCGAGAACGTTGCCTTGCTCGCCAGGCCCACATCCTCGCCCCACTTGCTGATATCGTACAGCAGTACGTCGTTGCGCGCCGCCACGAGCAGACTGATAATCACTTCGTCGAGTCCGTCACCGTCGCCACGGGCGGTCGCCAGCGAGCCAAGCACGCTATCGAAGTCCTCGGCGGTTTCGGCTCCGATATCGGATTCAAGCGTCTCCCGGACTCGCGAGATGGCGGGCGTTCGGAGCGAGTACTCCTCGCTGCTCTCCCAGGTACTGCTGTAGTACTCTTCCATGTCGCCGACGAATGTATCGTCATCGCTGTTGAGCCCCCTGACGGTATCGCCGACCGTCACGAGCGCATAAACGTCGTTGGCCGTGACCGCGACGGAGTGGTTCGGGACCGTATCGAGTACTCGAACGGAAAGAGTACCGCCCCTGATGAGGTCAGCAACCACACTCGCGACAAGGAAGTCGTCCATCACGCGTTTCAGTGTCCGCTCGTCAGCGAGCATCCGGACCTCCGTTCCGGGATCTTGGCTGTCTAGCGTCGTCATCAGCGAGGCGATGGTCTTCTCTGACGGGTTCACTACGTATACCGGAGCCGTTGCGTCTTCGAACACCGACGACAGCATCGACTTGGTATCGTTTTGCACCATTGTAGTACTCATTGTCCTATCTACTCAGTTGCGGGGATTATACTTTAATTTCACTACCTGATTATCATTGATTGAATTGATACCTTTTCCAGATACAGTATCGAAATACGCTAAGATATCTATTTGACACTTTTATCAAAAATATTTGTTAGTAATGATAATTCTAGATAGCGGTGGTATGATTGCTGTGGTATCGCCGGGAGTTGGGAGATAACTGTTTCTATTCTGATCGAGCGACAGACATGTTATCGGTATTGTCAAACACTGTTTGGGCGGGTACATCTGTCAGACGCTGACACGCCCACGACCAAAGGGTAGATTATTGACGGGCGCGTCCTGACCGTTCAATATGAGCTACGACACCGTCCGGGAGACGGACCCTGCGGTCGCAGACGCACTCGAAGGCGAGCGGGCTCGCCAGAACGACACACTGGCGATGATCGCGAGCGAGAACCACGTTTCGGAGGCAGTTATGGAAGCCCAGAGCTCCGAACTCACCAACAAGTACGCCGAGGGGTACCCCGGCGAGCGATACTATGGCGGCTGTGACTTCGCCGACGATATCGAGCAACTTGCAATCGACCGAGCCAAGGATCTGTGGGGCGCTGACCACGTCAACGTCCAGCCCCACTCGGGCTCACAGGCCAACATGGGCGTCTATCTTGGCGTGCTGGAACCCGGCGACAAGATCCTCTCGCTGGACCTGACCCACGGCGGCCACCTCTCGCATGGCCACCCCGCGAACTTCGCCGGCCAAGTGTACGAAGTCGAGCAGTACGAGGTCGACGAGGAGACGGGCTACGTCGACTACGAGGGGCTGCGCGAACACGCCGAGGAGTTCGAACCGGACATCATCGTCTCTGGGTACTCCGCGTACCCGCGGGAAGTCGACTTCGGGCGCATCCAGGCGGCCGCTGACGCTGTCGACGCCTACCATCTCGCAGATATCGCCCACATCACTGGTCTCGTCGCCGCTGGCGTCCACGAATCCCCGGTCGGCGTCGCCGACTTCGTCACCGGTTCGACACACAAGACCATCCGCGCTGGCCGTGGCGGGATTATCATGTGTGACGAGGAGTACGCCGACGATATCGACGCTGCCGTCTTCCCTGGCTCCCAGGGTGGTCCGCTGATGCACAACGTCGCCGGCAAAGCCGTCGGGTTCGAAGAAGCCCTCGATCCTGCCTTCGATGAGTACGCCCAACAGACAGTCGACAACGCCGTCGCACTCGGCGACCAGCTCATGGAGCATGGCCTGGATCTGGTCTCCGGCGGCACCGACAACCACCTCGTCCTCATCGACCTCCGTCCATCCCATCCTGACACGACCGGTAAGGATGTGGAGGCTGCCCTCGAAGACGCAGGCATCGTCCTCAATGCGAACACGGTGCCTGGAGAAACTCGCTCGGCGTTCAATCCTTCGGGCATCCGTGCCGGAACGCCGGGACTGACGACGCGTGGCTTCGACGAGGACGACTGCCGGGAAGTCGCCGACCTCATCTACGAGGTCATTGAGGCGCCCCACGACGACGATGTCGTCGCCGAGGTCAGCGAGCGCGTCGACGAACTCACTGACGAGTACCCGCTCTACGAGCAATAGTGACGCTTTTGCCCCGCGAGCGTCCCTATTGAGGTATGACAGAGATAATCGACGGTAATGCCGTCGCCCAGTCGATACGGGACGATCTTTCGACGGCGATCGACCAACTGGCCGACGCCGGTCACACGCCGACGCTGGCGACCGTGCTGATGAGCGACGACCCCGCGAGCGAGACGTACGTCTCGATGAAACAGTCCGACTGCGAGGAAGTCGGTATCGAGGCCCTGGACATCGACATCGACCCGGAGGCCGACGCGAGCGAACTCTACGACACCGTGTCCGAGCTCAACGCCGACGAGAGCGTCAACGGCATCCTCGTCCAGATGCCGGTCCCCGACCACGTCTCCGACCGGCAGGTGCTGCGGGCTATCGATCCCCGGAAAGACGTCGACGGCTTCCACCCGGAAAACGTCGGCCGGCTCGTCGCCGGTGACGCCCGGTACAAACCCTGCACGCCCCACGGGATCCAGAAGCTCATTGACTCGGCCGGCGTCGACACGGAGGGGAAAGAGGCTGTCGTGGTCGGCCGCTCAGACATCGTCGGCAAGCCGATGGCGAACCTGCTCATCCAGAAGGCCCCGGGCGGCAACGCGACGACGACGGTGTGTCACTCTCGGACCGAAGACCTCGCCGAGAAGACCCGGAGCGCGGACATACTCGTCGCCGCGGCCGGTGTCCCGGAAATGATCGATGGCGAGATGGTGGCCGAGGGTGCAACGGTCATCGACGTGGGTATCAACCGCGTGGACGTCTCCGAACAGGGTTCGGAGGGCAGTCAGACGGAGTCTGACGAGGCTGACACCGACAAGGGGTACGAACTGGTCGGCGACGTGGAGTTCGAGAGCGCGAAAGAGAAGGCCGGTGCTATCACCCCGGTCCCCGGCGGTGTGGGCCCGATGACCCGCGCAATGTTGCTGTACAACACGGTTAAAGCGACTGGACTGCAACACGATATCGACGTGGATCTTTCCTGATACGGTCAGTTGTAAGCCATTGCCAGACCCGTCCCGGCAAATCACCGGTAAATCGTTATACGGGTCGACACTGATAGATATTCGCCGGGATCCGGCGGAGGCGAATTCTATCAATCGTTCTGTCGACCCGTATACAACCGACCGTATGAGTCACCCGTGGTCGGATCCGAAAACAGTACAACCTGTCGACGGCCGCTACGTTCTGTCCTGTTCGAGCCCTGCGAGCCAGTTGTCCGCGGTGACGGCGGCAGTCTCATCGCCGGTGATATACCGCCCCAGATCGCGAGCGGCGTGCATGAGTCGGTTCGCATCAGCAGGGTCCACATCACCATCTAACGCTTCGACGCGCTTGCGGTGGTCGCGGATGCGTCCGGAGAGCTGCTGGGCGTGCTGGTCAGGGTTATCGTCAAGGTAGCGCCGGAGGTCCCGCTGATAGCTGTCGACAATATCGGCCATCGCCAGGCCGAACTCGGCATTGAACTCTTCCGGGACGGCCTCATCTCCCGGTCGCTCGCCCCGGTCCGCGCTCCCGAGCAGGTCGAGGACGTACAGCTCCGCTTCGTCGCTCGGGCGGGCCCGTCTGGCGAACGCGGTGGCCACGGCACCGAGTTCGACCGCAGCGACATACGTCTCATCCAAGGGTTTCAGCTGCCCGTTGTCGATAAACCCCCGTTTTCGGGTGTATTCACGGCAGGTCTCGGCGATATCACGAGCGAGTTCAGCGGTCGTGACCGAATCGACCCGGTTACGAAGGGGTGTCAGGTCGAGATCAACCGGCATGTCCGTGTGTTCGGTCCGGTCGTCAACGCCGACGCTTCTGACACTCCCACACTCCGGACAGGCAACGGTCCCGGTGTCGTAGTACGACCACCGGAGCCCACAGGACTGGCACTCGCGCTCCCCGCGAACTTTCATACTCGCTCTGGGGCCGCCGGCTTCAAGTTTGTTCCGCGGCCAGGCTCCGACCGTACTCCCAGAGGCGGCCGATCCGGTCCGCAATATCCGGGTTCTCGTCGCGCAGCGTTGCCACGTCGGTTTCTCCATCGACGTTGATCACGTGGACCGTTCCGCGCTGGTCCGAGTACACGTCCTGAAAGTCGTACACCGCGCCGACCACGGTCACGTCTTCGGGGACATCCTCGCTCTCGACCAGACGACTCACCTGATGATCAACGTTGTACTCAACGAGGTGGTTGATAGCGGCCACGTCCGAGAGCGCTTCCTCGGGGAGGACCGACAGTGCTTCCTTGAGGTGTGGTTTCAGCTGTTCCAGGCAGTATTTCACTCCGCGGGGCTGGATGACATCCTCGGTGAGATACTGGAACGCGGTCGTGACAGCCCCACAGCCCGTATGACCGACGACGACGGCGACCTTCGTACCGTTGTTCCAGAGCGGAAACATCACGTCACCGGAGACCAGATGGCCCATGCTCGTCGGCTGGGTGACCCGGTTCCCGATGTTTCCGACGGTGAATATCTCGCCGGGAACGTCGTTGCCCCACATGTCGTCTTGCAGGACCCGCGAGTCCGAACAGCAGATCGTGACCGCATCCGGGAACTGGGTGTTCTGGATGTCGTCGAAGCGCGCGTCGGGTTTCTCAGCGTGTTCAGCGTTTCGCGCCAACATCTCGACGACTGTCTCGTGCATGAGATTACTGAGACACGCCACGAAGTATATTCTTTCGTGATACTTTCCGCCGTCCGGCGGTCGGAACCATGCGAAGCCACGCCGACGGCTGGTGTCGTCCATAGATGTCCGTCAGTGCAGGGTCAGAGAAGGTTCGCAAGGTGGTTGATTGCAAGACTGGCAACGATAGATCGGGTGCGCAGTTGACGTGCGTGTTGATTAGTCATCATCACTGCGATAGGCATCTCCACCCCGCTTTCGAATCCGCAAGACGTACAGAATCCGATTACTGCGGTTGATGCGGCATCCAAGTCGAAACGGGCCAACACGGAGCTTCTGATGTGGCGCGCCTTGCAGCGGTTCAAGATGCTCGGGTGGGTCGCGCCATTCGTCGGTAACGATCTCGTCTAATTTGCTGGCAATTCGATCACGTGCATACTCATCTAGTCCGTCAAAATCCCGCCGGGCCGTGTCGGTGAGTTTCCAGTCCCAGTCACTCATCGCTGTCGCGTGCTGTCCCGTCAAGCCCGTATTCAGCCTTCACCTCCTCACTGCCGTGGGTGCGATCCTCACGAATCTCAACTTCACCCGCGAGCATCGCTTTCAGGTCTGCACGGTTGAATTCAGGATGCTTGAGTGCGTCACGCAGTACAGCTCGGATGTATTCACTTCGACTGTTGAATCCGTGGTCTTCCCACGTTGAATCGACATCTTCCAAGAATGTCTCTGTCATTCGGATATTGACCGTCGTTTTCTCAGGTGAGGACTCCGCTTCAGCCATGCCTTGTGTTGAATCTGTGTGTACAAAAGCATTACGTCGGTCGGTACGTCAGCTGTATCTGGCGACTCGTAACAGAGTTTCAGATGGCTCCCCTCCCGGCCGGTCCGGACGAACCCATGGTCAATCAACACAGCTGCGATTTCACGTCCAGAGAAATTCGTCCGGACCATCTACTGCATGAACTCAGGAAGCTCCTTGTCGCCGGGCTCGATATCATCGAGCTCCCACTCTTCAATATCGTCGTCAGTGATTGGCTCTCCGCCACCCGCATGCAATTCGAGCGCTTCCGCAAGCATCCTGAGTGCTTCTGTTTTCGTCTCGCCGAAGGAGGCAACGCCGGTTTCCAGGTCACGGGCTGTAATCTGCCCATCATCTTCGTGAATGAATTCCACCCCTTCTTCGGGAGATTCGTCACGCGTTGCACTCGCTATATTCAGGATACGTAAAGCGAGAGAATAACCGTTCGGTTGACCACCTGTGTTGACCGAGTGAGAAGTTCTCGTCATCGACTATGGGGGATTCGTATCGTATGGTGTGTTTTATTTGCATATATCATATCGAAATTTATACCTCGGGAGTAGACGAGGACAGACACAATGGCTGACTGTGAGGGAACATGCGACTACGTAGCTCGGAAAGAGGACCCGACGAACTGGCACGGTGACGACCCCGACGAATGGGTTTTGATGGCTGAGGCACCGGCGGGGCTGGAACAGGAGGTCTGGGAGTGCCCACATGAAGCGCTTGA
>JAQCNK010000335.1 GCA_028275075.1 Haloarcula sp.
ACGACAATTTCGCCGTCGTAAGCGGCTTCAGTGGCATCGGCGACGGCCTGTGCAGTCAACGAGTCGGTTCCCAGTGGGGCGTGGGGGCCGTGCTGTTCGGTGCTTCCCACCGGCAGGAGTGCCAGATCGGTGTCCGCGGCCTCGGGCCAGGTGGCGTCGCGCAAGTGCATATCCGGTGGTCGGGGCGGGGGCACACAAACGTGGGGGTACTGTACTGAGACAAAGCCCGTCAACCATGTCGGCCACGAGGGCAACAGCGCGCACAGCCCCAGCGTCAGCCCAGTCTGGCCGATATAACCGGTAGGGCGAATTCGCACATATCGTCTCGCCGAAGAAGAGCAGGAACCCAGAGAGCACGGCAGCACATGTTGGCCTCGACAATGATATCCGGTCCGTTCGAACCGCCAGCCAGCAGTGGTCGCCCCGGTACTGGTGGTACGCAGTTGGCGGGG
Organism: Haloarcula sp.; assembly: GCA_028275075.1. Classification (GTDB taxonomy): domain Archaea; phylum Halobacteriota; class Halobacteria; order Halobacteriales; family Haloarculaceae; genus Haloarcula. The sequence continues at coordinate 453 of JAQCNK010000335.1, forward strand.
CTGGAGTCCTCTTCGGGAGTCTCTCTGTCCTCATGCTGTCGGCTCTACGTACGTGGAGCCGACAGTATAACCCATCAGTCAATTTCGAGCGTGCCGGTCTCGGTCTGTGCACCGTCGATACCGATGTCGACGGTGTACGACCCCGAAGAACCAGGATTGTCCACGTTTTGGACCCTGATTATCATCGTCTCGTCAGCGTCGATGTCGGCGTTGCCTTGGAACTCGATGCGGAGCGTGTTCGGATCGCCGCTGTAGCCCTGGTAGAGGCCGTCGCCGTCATCGTCACTGTCGGAGGGACAGCACTCGACGGTTGCAGCATCCTCGATGGTGCCGTCGCCATCTTCATCGATACCTGCTGCGATCACGTCCGATCTGCTGTCTACCTCCGGGAAGTCAACGCTGGCGGGGTAGCGAATCTCGACATTGTTCAACGAGGAGCCCACAGCGTTGCCACCGCTCTCGATCTCCCAATCGATCTCGTGGGTCGTCCGTGCGCCTGCACTCGTATCCTGTGCGAAGAACAACCCGCTGCCGCTGCTGCTTCCACTCCCCTCAATGTCAGCCAACGTGTTGCCCGCAGTGACGGTCTGGGAGAAGACGGGCTTGTTACTCTCCGTATCGTAGAGTGTGACCGTCACCCGGTCGCTGTCTGTGATATCAACTGTGCCCGGACTCCCATAGCTACTCCAGACGCCGTCTGTGGTTGTCTTACCGTCGAAAGTGAAAATTGCTGATCGACCGGCTTTGAGTCTCTGGTCGGCAGCCGTGTCGTCCGATCTGAGCTTTGTGTTGCCGATCTCCCAGACGATGCGTGTGCTGTCGGCCGAGAGGGTATCGCCGGCCTTGTGGACCAGTTTCAACTGGTCGTCTTCGGCATCGACCGTGAGCGAGAGACTGGCCTGTGGCGCATCTGTTTGCCCGTCGATATTCAGGACGAACACAGTGATGATCGAGGCCAGCAGGACTGTGATCACCACCATCAGGATGACGCCAATCACGGGACTGATCGCACGGTCAGTCGTGGTTGGCAGCGGTCGCACTGTAGACATCAGTGATTGAGGATCGGTAACAACTACCGCTATCAACTCGGTTTCTCAGACAAAAATAGATTGGGGTGAAAGGTTCTACTCGGCGTATTCGCGCAGCACTTCGACGCCGACGAGTTCGTCACCGGTGAGCGCGCGGATATACGCGCCGCCGGCGATAGAGACGTGGTCGAACGAGTCCTCGCTCATCCCGTACATTGTGATGGCACGGGAGGTGTCACCGCCACCGACGACGGAGAAGCAGTCCGTCTCTGCGATGGCTTCCAGTACCGTGACGGTTCCCGTCGAGAACGTCTCGTCCTCGAAGACACCTAACGCGCCCTTCACGAAGACGGCGTCCGAGTCACGAGCCAGCGCGGCGTACTCCTCGGCGGTGTCGGTCCCGATATCCATGATGCCCAGCCCCTTCTCATCGACGTCCTCCACGTCGACCTCGACGCGTTCGCCGTCCTCGCCGTAGGCGACATCGTGTGCGACCGTGATCTGGTCACCGCGCTCCTCTAGGATCTCCTCGATTATCTCCTGGTTGTCCTCCCACTGGGTCGTGAAGAGGTCCATCCCCTCCACGTCGTAGCCGATGGGGTAGCCTTGGGCCCGGAGGAACAGCTGGCCGGCGATGCCGCCCAGCAGGAAGTCATCGATTTTGTCGCCGATGTGGTCGATGACGCCGATGACGTCGGTGGCTTTTGTCCCGCCCATGGCCATCGTCACCTGCCCGTCGAACTCCTTCTCGGCGATAGCGGTGTTTGCCTCGTATTCGGTCTCCATCACGCGGCCGGCGTAGGCGTCCATCACGACCGGGAAGCCCACCAGCGAGGCGTGCGAGCGGTGCGCCGCCGAGTAGGCGTCGTTGATGTAGGCGTCGAACTCGGGGGCGAGCGTCTGGACGAACTCCGTCTCGGCCTTGGTTTCCGGCGCCTCCTCGGGGAGTTCGCCGTCGGCCATCCGTGTGTTCTCCAAGACGAGCACGTCACCGCTCGCCAAGTCGTCGATGGCGTCGAGGGCCGCGTCTCCGAAGGTATCCGTGACGTGGTCGACGTCGGTATCGATGTGACCCGCGAGAATCTCGGCGTGCTGGTCGAGTGAGACGAAGTCGTCGTCGCCCGGCCGACCTTGGTGGGCCACGACGGCGACGGCGAAGTCGCGGTCGACTAGCTCCTGAACTGTGGCTGCGTGCCGACCGAAGCGGCGGTTGTCCTGTACCTCTCCGTCTTCGACCGGTGAGTTCAGATCGAAGCGAATGAGGACTCGCTGTCCGTCGTCGAGATCGTCGAGGGTCTGGAACGTCATACGTAGCCACTCGCCCGCCGCCGGTTTAACCGTTTCCGAGTGTGGCTGTCTGGCGGGAAAAAACACTATAGTCGCAACTCAACGGCGGGAAAAATAACAGAACTCGACGCGGGGGTTATTCCTCGGTGATGTACTGAGCGACATCGAGCATCCGGCAGGAGAAGCCGTACTCGTTGTCGTACCAGGTGAGTATCTTCGTCAGCCCGTTGACGATGTTCGTCGAGGAGAGATCGACTTGCGAGGAGTAGGGGTCACCGAGGATGTCCGAGGAGACGACTTGCTCGCTGGTGACGCCCAGTGCGCCCTCCATCTCGCCCGACGCGGCGTCCTTGAACGCAGCGTTGACGTCTTCCTCGGTCACGTCCGCGTCGAGGTCGACGACGAACTCGGTGATGGAGCCGTTCGGGACCGGGACCCGAATCGCCATCCCGTCGAGTTTGCCTTCGAGCTGTGGGAGGACCTCGGTGGTCGCCTGCGCGGCCCCCGTCGAGGTCGGAATGATGTTTTCGGCGGCTGCGCGGCGACGGCGGGGTTTGCCGTTGGGGCCATCCATCAGGTTCTGTGAGCCAGTGTAGGCGTGGACGGTCGTCAGCTGGCCCGAGTTGATGCCGAACTCGTCGTCGAGGACCTTCGCGACCGGTGTGATGGAGTTCGTGGTACAGGAGGCGTTCGAGACGACATCCTCGCCGTCGTACTCGTCCTGATTGACGCCGTAGACGATCTGCTTGACCTCCGTTTCGCCTTTCGGCGGTGCGGAGATGAGCACTTTGTCAGCCCCCGCATCGAGGTGCTGGCTGGCGTCCTCGTAGGTGCGGAAGATGCCGGTCGCCTCGAAGGCGACATCGACATCGAGTTCGTCCCACGGCAGCTCTGTCGGGTCGGTCTCGTGGAAAACACCCGCTTCGAAGTCGGTGCCGTCGACGCTCAGCACGCCGTCGTCGACGCTCGCCTCGGGCAACTCGCCCATGACAGTGTCGTACTTGGCAAAGTAGTCGATCTCGTCGTCGTCCATCACGTCGTTGATACCGACGATTTCGACGTTGTCGTTGTCCAGCGAAGCACGCATTACGTTCCGGCCAATCCGGCCAAAGCCGTTTAGACCGACGCGAACTGGGTCACTCATTCCTCTAGAGAACTGCTGGTACGAATTAAATGGTTTTCGAAGTCAGTTCGAGATACCCGCTGTTCTATCTGTTGATGCGGTGTTTTGTCACAGCTTTGGCCCAGACGATGGACAGTTCTGGTATCGCGGTCAGATTCTGCGCCCGTCAGAAGGCTTTTGAAACCGTCGCACATACCACTCGCTATCGATGAGACGGGACGACAGCGACGATCCATTCGACGAGTTCTTCCAAGAAATAGAGCGGATGATGGACGAGATGATGGGCTCGGAGGGCGACGTTCATATTGACCGCGACGGTTCCACCGACGGCGGTGACCTCCACGCCGATGTTCACGAAACGGATGAAGAGGTTCGTGTCATCGCCGACATCCCAGGTGTCGAGAAAGACGGTATCGACCTGAAATGCGATGGGAACGTCCTCACTATCGACGCCGGCACGCACCAGCGTGAGTACCACAAGCGTCTCACCCTCCCCAGCAAGGTCGACGAACACTCCGCGTCGGCGACCTACAACAACGGCGTTCTGGAAGTCATCTTCGACCGCGAGGACGAGTCCGCCGATATCGAACTGTAGCGGCTCCCCACGTCGTCTCTCCACCTGCTAGTTCTTTGCCGCCTCACGAATACGCGTAGCCAGCCGGTCCCAGAAACCGTCCTCGTACTTGGTCGCGCTGTCGATGGTCGGCCGGGCGTTCGTCTCGTTGACGACCGCTCGACCGTCGGCCACGAGCAGATCCACGCCCAGATAATCGATCTCTAACACATCGGCGGTACGCTCGGCCAGCTGTCGGTGATCGGCGGGAAGTTCGACCCCCTCGGCTACGGCGCCGCGGTGGACGTTGTGTTTCCAGCGGCCCCGCTCCCGAGCCGCTGTTGGCAGTCGGCGCTCGACCGCACCGACGTACTCCCCGTCGACCACCATCGCTCGGTAATCGGTCGCGTCGGGCAGATACTCCTGGACCAGAAACGACTGGTCGCCAGTTGCCCGATAGTCGTGGACCAGATCGAGGTAGTCGGCGATACCCAGGAAGGAATCGAGGTCGTGAGCGGTCGTCACGCCGACGCCCCGGGTCGTGGAGTTGGGTTTGATCACGACCGGCGGCGTCAGTCGCTCGAACGCCGCAACCAGTGCCGATTCGTCGGCCGGGTTCGAGATCATGACCGAGTCAGGAACGGGAACGTCGGCCCGACCCAGCCGCGCCAACACGTCGGCTTTGTTCCGTGACCGGAGGATGGCCTCACGGCCGTTGATCCACGGCACCGAGAGCATCGCGTCGGCGACGGCTCCCTCCATGATTCGCGACGGGTAGACAAAGCCCACGTCGAACTCCTCGTAGGGGTTCTCGGTGAGCGGTATCGCTCGCTCGCTGGTGGCGACGTGACCGACCGCAATGCCGCGGTCGGCCAGGGGCGATTGCATCCGTTCGTACGTCTCGCTGTTCGTGGCGACCGCCAGGCGTAGCATTCGCTCGGTCTTGGAGCCGTCATCTGATAGTGATTATTGTCGCGGCTTCCCGGTCTGATACTGTCGGCTGTAACATCACGGCAGAAATCGCCCAGCCGGGGTGGGCAATTATCTCCACGTGCTTACAGCCAACAGTATGAGCCGACCCAGGAATAAATACATTCATATACTAACAAGAACTACAGTGTACTACGCGGTCACTAATCTGCCAGCGAATTTCTGTCAAAAGCACAGACGTTCTCTGTGTGTTCAGTGGCCCAGCAGACCGATCATGGATTTCACACCCACACCCACAGCAACCTGTATCGCGAGCCATCCTGCCGACTGTAACAAACTGCAGGAATTTGCCACCCCGGGGTGGCAACTATCGGTACGAACGTACAGCGGACAGTGTCACCTTTCGATGCTGGACGGTGAGTGGCAATGAGTCGCACACTCGCTGTGGGGCTCGTTTCGATTGTCGTCCTCGGTATGGGAACCGCAGTCGCCTCTTCGGCGTTCACTACGGCGACCATCGAACGTGACGCTACTATCGACGTAGTGACTGACGCGAACGGACCGATCTCGCTTCAGGACGGCAATTCCGGGGACGTTGTGTTCCAGGCCCCCAGTGGCGAGCTAACCGTCGATTTCGCGAACCCGGCCGGGTCGACAGGGGTCAATCCTGGCGCGACCTACACACTCGGTGACACAGCCGATGCCGGGTCGTCCGGGACGTACGCGTTCTCGGTGACAAACACCGACACCGCGTCCCACGACCTAGAGTTTGCCTACGCCTTCACCGGGAGTGACCCTGACAGTGGCGTCACGAACGTCGAATTCACCATCTTCGACGACACTGGCGCCTCCGAGGGCGCGGCCAGTGAGGGCGGCGCTGCTACTGTGACTGTCCCGAGCGGTGAGACGGTCAACGCCGTCGTCACGGTCGATAGCACCGGCCTGACGGCATCGGATACGCTCTCTGGCACGCTGACTATCGCGGCCGCCTGAGCGTGATCCAATCCGACTAAGTTTCTGACGGACTGCACGAGCGCCTTGCTCTCGTGAACGCCGTCGTGCGGTCGGGTGTGTATTGCGTTTCAACGGCTACTATATACGGGTCGACAGAAGCCCTGATAGATATTCGCCGGGGTCTGGCGAGCCGAATGCTATCACTCGTTCTGTCGACCCGTATAATCAATCAACATGAACTGGAGTCTATCCCTCGTTATCGTCGTCGTCGCGCTGGTGTTAGCGCCGCCGCCGTCTCCAGTTCATCTCTCGTATGCCACTTCCGGCAGTATGGAACCGGTCATCGCACCCGGTGACGCCTATCTCCTCATCGATATGGGCAGCTACCGGGAGGGGGATATCGTCACGTTCTACTCGGCGACCCGTAGTGAGTACGTTACTCACCGAATCGTCAGCGACACGGCCGAGGGGTATCTCACGCAAGGCGACGCCAACCCGACGACCGATCAGCAGGCCGGGCTGGCTCCGGTGCCGGAGACGGCCGTCCTTGGTCGGGTGCTGTCGATAGACGAGGTGCCGCTCATCCTCCCCGGAGCCGGACCAGCTATCCGCACGGTCACGACCAACCCTGTACTCTGGGGTGCACTTGTCGTCGTCACCGGGGTACTTGGCGTCCGGAGCCGTGGCCCGGTGCGTAATCAGGCCAGACGTGTCGCTCGGTTTGGCGATCTCGTTCGCCCGGTGTTCGCTGTCGGCGTCCTCGGCAGCCTCGCGGTGGTCCTCCTGCTGGGATCGAGTACGGTCATGTTCCAGTACGTTGCTGTGACAACTGCTCCGTCCGGACCGGCGCAGGTCGCTGTCGGGCAAGAGCGCAACCAGAGCTTCGCAATACAGCTCACGACTGTCCCGATCGCCGCTGTCTTCGTTGAGGCCGAAGGAATGACCGTCCGTGAGCAGACGTTCACAGACGATACGATCCGTCTCAACGCGACGGTTCACGCCCGGACCGTGCCGGGGCCGTTCCGGACCACTGTCCAGACGTTTGCCTACCCCGCGACACTCCCGAACTCGGTGTTAGCATCGCTCCACGAGTGGCATCCAGTGGCAGCTGCGGTCGCGTCAGTGGGCACTCTCTTCGGCCCGCTGTCGCTCCTGTACTGGTTCCTGTTCGACGATCGCGTGCTCGTCCGCCCGACCACAAGCCGACGGCTACGACGCCTGTTGCAGGGGGACCGATGACACGTCCCCGTACCCGTGGGAGTCACCGACTGTCCACGCTGCTCCTGGCGCTTCTGGTCGTCATGATCGGTGCGATTCCGGCGACGTCGTTCACCGACGCTACGATTCCACGTACCGGAACAATCGACGTTGTGGACGATCAAGACGGGACGCTAGGAATCGACGTGGCCCCAACAGTCAGAAAGGACACCCGCGAGCCGCTGGTAACGGTGACTAACAACTTCGGCGCCGTAGCGACGGTGACGGTCACGCTCGACGACAGCACTGACGGTGCGTTGTACATCGACGGCGTCAACCGCGGGAGCACAGCGACGGTAGTGCTCGCCGCGGGTGCCGTTCAGACGGTGGAAATCAACGCCGTTGGCACACCCAACTCCGACACGCCCTTCGGTATCACGGCGACCAGCGGCGGCGTTACGGCGACGTTCCCGGACCGCGTGACGACGATCTCATCGCCGGGTAACGGTAGCGGAAACGGAGGCGGAAATGGTGGCGGAAACGGAGGCGGAAACGGAGGCGGAAATGGTGGAGGTAACGGCGGTGGACCCTGACACTGTCGGCTGTAACAGGACGGACGAAATCGACATCTTGGGATGCCAATTATCTCAACGTACGTACTACCAACAGCATGAGCAACTCGCTGCGGTCAAGCGGGGCGGTTTGGTGACCGAACATAACACTGTGGGAACATCCTCACTGCCCCGCCGGTATCGGCCCGACTGCGATACCGGCACCACTGCGTTCAGTGCCCACTCGGGGGCGCAACCGGTCGTGAGCCTGACACTGTCGGCTGTACCATCACGGCAGCAATCGCCCAGCCCGGGCGCCGATTATCTCCACGTACGTACAGCCAACAGTATGCGTACGGGGAAGGGGGCCGCGTGACCCCGATCCCAGTGCTTCGATTCCGCGTCCTCGTCTACCGGCACGGACCAACGCTCGTTCGGGGGCTTGTACTGATGAGTGTCGTCGGCGCGGGTATCGCGGGGTATCTCGCCGTGACGCCGGACCGGACAGTCCAAACCGACCAGACGAACGTTCAGACAGTTTCCGGGGCGGTAACCCACAGCGCTGTCGTTCTCGACGGACGAGGCATCTGGGCAAACGGGACGACGCTGGCGAACCGCTCGGTGTACTTCTCGACGGTGAGTCCAGCGTTGACTCTTTCCGGGACGACTACGGTCCCGAGTGGTACCAATGTGACAGTTGCGCACCGACTCGTCGTGGTCACGACGGCGAGCCGCGACGGGCGGACGTTCTACGAAAACGAGACCGTCCTCGCTGCCAGCCGAGCGACGGTGGTGAACGGGACGGCAAGCGAGCAGGCACGGATAGATATCCCGGCAGTTCGAGCACAGACGGAACAGCTCCGTGAGTCCTTTGGGACGGTCTCACAAGTGAGAGCAACGCTCCGGTATGTCGTCGCATATGACACCGGCCACTACCAGAACCAGCTGGTCGTGTCGTCACCGCTCCGATTTGCGGACGGCAGCGATGCGTACTGGCTCGAAGCGCCACTGACTGCATCGGAACAGCATACACAACCTCGCACGACGGTCATCGAATCGATGAACACGACTGCGATCATCTGGCTGACAACGGTTGCGTTTGTCGGCTTCGCGGGTGCGGCAGCGATCCGGCTCTATGCGCGGGAAGATCTCGACGTCGACGAGTTGCTGGTCGAACTCCACGCCCGGCAGATGTCCGAGTGGATCTCTGATGGCGAACTCCCGATGGGGCTCGGTGAGGAGCACGTCCGACTGCGGTCGCTACAGGATGTCGTTAACATTGGGATCGACAACGAAAAACGGGTTGTTCACGACAGACGCACCGATATCTACGCCGCCGTCGACGGCCGCGTCGTCTACTACTACTCGAAAGACAGCGCTTGGCACGACTTGCCACGCTTCTCTGCAGGGGAGATGGGCGGCCAGACGGCCGATTCCGCGTATCCGTTCTCGGATTTGGATGGTGAGCCCCTCCCTGATCACACCGACGAATACAGTAGCAATTGAAACGCAATCCACACCCGACCGCACTGCTATCCGGCGGTCGGATTTGTGATGTTACAGCCGACAGTGTCAGGAAATAAGCAGCTCTTCGCCCTTCTCGACCTTGACGCGACAGGACGGCGTGATCTTGTTGTAGGCACGGCGGAAGGCCTCCTTGATGTGCTCGGCGTCCTCGACGTTGCAGTAGGCGGTAAAGAGCCGCTCGCCGGCGTTCATCCGAGCGGCGGTGCCGACGATCTTCCCGAAGGCGGCCCGCATCCCGTCGGAGACACGGTCGGCCCCGGCACCGGTCGCCTGCTTGTTCTCGCGCAGGACCTGATGGGGGAACTTCCGCAGGGTCATGCGGTAGTCGCCCTCTTCGCCGATCGTCTTGATGAGATGGCGGTTCGCCGACAGGCGCGAGGCCTCCAGCGAGCCGTGACGGAGCTGGACCGACTCCTCGACGATGAGGCTGATCTGGATGGGATACTCGTCTTTGTGTTTGGTCTTGTGGCCCATCTCGTGCTGTGCGATCTTCGAACCGGGAATGCCCGTGATGTACTCACGCCGGGTGTAGGACGGCTTGTCGATGTCCCGGTACATCGAGGCAGGTTTGTCGGACATAGGTACTCTTGATGGAGACGTGGCCGAGCGCCCCAATAAGGGCTTCGAAGGGCCGACGGCTACGTGTGCAGCGGTGACACACGGCGTAACTCCCGACCGGTGACACGCGTGTAACCTCGCTCGGGTATTTATACCGATTGGGCGCCAATAACTGTTATCATGAATATGCTCGTCGACGGTGAGTGGCGGACAGACGCGTATCAGAGCACGAACGAGAACGGCGAGTTCGACCGGTCGGAGACATCGTTCAGGGACTGGATTCAGGACGACCCCGACGCTCGGTTCCAGCCAGAGGCCGGCCGCTACCATCTGTACGCCTCGCTGGCCTGCCCATGGGCCCACCGGGCACTGCTGGTGCGAGCGCTGAAGGGCCTCAAAGACGCCATTAGCGTCGATATCGTCGATCCCTACCGCGGGGACGACGGCTGGCAGTTCACGCCGGACAAGGACGGCTGCACTGAAGACTCGCTGTACGGTTCGGAGTTCCTCCGGGAGCTGTACGTCGAGGCCGACCCCGAAATGACCGGTCGGGTCACCGTCCCGGTGTTGTGGGACACACAGGAAGAGACGATTGTCAACAACGAGTCAAAGGAAATCCTCCGGATGCTCGATACGGCCTTCGAGGACGTGGCCGAGCACGATGTCGATCTCTATCCCGAGGGGTATCAGGAAGATATCGATCGAATCATCGAGGACATCTACGAGCCCATCAACAACGGCGTCTACCGGTCGGGCTTTGCGAACACGCAAACGGCATACGACGAGGCTGTCACCGAGTTGTTCGACGCGCTGGACCACTGGGACGAGGTGCTGGCAGACCAGCGCTATCTGGCGGGTGACCGCCTGACGGAGGCGGACATCTGTATGTTCACGACGCTTGTTCGCTTCGACGAGGTGTACCACACCCACTTCATGTGCAACCACAGGCTGATCCGGGAGTACGACAACCTCTGGCCGTATCTGCGCGACCTCTACCAGACGCCCGGTGTCGCGGCCACTGTGAATATGGACCACATCAAGGAGCACTACTTCACCACACACCCGGACGTGAGCCCGAAGCGAATCGTCCCGATCGGTCCCGACCCCGACTTCGAGACACCCCACGACCGCGACGCGCTCCCTGGAGAACTGCCAGAAGCGCTACCCGGCCCG
>JAQCNK010000336.1 GCA_028275075.1 Haloarcula sp.
ACCTACATCAACACCACTGCCGAGTACGTTGACCGCGTGGAAGCGGCCGTCGCGGACTGCGGCGTCGACACCCGCGTCTGGGACGTCGGTGGTCCCGCAAAAGTGCTGGACGAGGACGAAGCGCTGTTCTGATCTGGTGGCTGTGTGAGATATTCGGCACTCCAGGGTGCCAAACGTCTGTAATGCCGTAGCCGACAGTATGAGCGAGCCACGCGCTTTCACAGCCTCGGTACGTGAGACAGACGGAACCAAACTCGTGACCGTGGCTCCCGAACGGGTGGCGCTCGGAGCGCTATTTGCTCACGGCGGGTTCAGACGACTTTTATTTCGTGTTACTGATGTGTATTTTACACATCGCGTAGACGGTGGAGGTCCCGATCAGCAGCCTGTCCAGCCAATAATCGTATATATAATGATGGATATAATGATTGTATGCGCGACATTTGGGATGGCGGCCCGTCAGAATCGTTCAGAGAACATTTTCAACGATGGGCGAGGTCCCATGATGGGACGGTTCAGGAAGGCGCTCGGTCAGCACTGTTCTGTGAGCTACCGAGCACTGACACTCGTTCCCGTGTTCGTATTGGGGTCTACGAAGCTGATGGGCGGCATATGCTCCGCTTCGATAGCGTTCGAGAGGAAGTTGAAGTCAAACTCGTCAAGAAATATAGTATCACAGAACAGACGTTTATCGTAGGGTCTGAGAAAGGGTCCCGAACCTTCGAGTACAATGCCGAAACAGGCGAGTGGTCCCTAGAGAAGAGCCCGGTCTGATTGAACGCTTTTTCCACGCGACTGTCACTCTGGACTGGCACAGCCGAACGTATCAGACCCACCACCCGCTCGCGGAAACAACATTATCCCCGCTCAGCCCTAACTCCGCGATATGCTAGTCGCCGTTCTCGGTGCTGGGTACGCCGGTCTGACGCTCGCGCGCACGCTCGAACGGAATCTACCTGCCGAGGCTGAACTCGTCGTTGTCGACGAATCGACCGACCACCTCGTCCAGCACGAACTCCACCGGGTGGTCCGCCGGCCCGGACTGGCCGACGAGATCACGGTCAGCCTTGCGGACACCCTGGACTGCGAGGTCCGCCAGGCCACTGTCACGGCAGTCGACGCCGACGCCGGCGAGGCAACGCTCGAAACACCGGACGGCGCTACAGAGACACTCAACTACGATGTCGGCGCGGTGTGTCTGGGTGCGCGGACAGCGTTTTACGGACTTGACGGCGTTCGCGAGCACGCGACGCCGCTCAAGCGCCTGGCCGACGCCCGTGAGATACGCCGTGAGTTCCTCGGTCTCGCGGACGGCGACCGCGCCGTCGTCGGCGGCGCTGGTCTGTCGGGCGTGCAGGTCGCGGGCGAACTCGCGGCGCTGGCCGACGAGCGGGAGATGGATATCGAGGTCTGCCTGCTGGAGCAGGCCCCAGAGGTCGCACCAGCGTTCCCCGCGTCGTTCCAGCGGGCCGTCCACGATGCCCTGCTCGACGCCGGCGTGTCAGTGCGAACCGGCACTGCCGTCGACCATGCCGAAAGCGAGCGTATCACGCTCGCCAACGGGAGCGATCTCGACTACGGCCAGTTCGTCTGGACCGGCGGCATCACGGGGTCGTCGGCACTTTCTGCCGACAGACCTGTCGTGCGCGCGGATCTCCGCCTCGGCGACGTAACCTTCGCCGTGGGTGATGCGGTCCGAATCGTCGACAGCGACGGCCAGGCTGTCCCGGCCAGCGCGTCGGCGGCCATCCGCGCGGCCACCGTGGCAGCCGATAACATCGCGGCGCTGGTCAACCACCGGCGCGGTGGGAGTGGGTTCGAACCCCGGCTATCCCGTTACCGGTTCAACGTACCCGGATGGCTCGTCTCCGTCGGCGACGACGCTGTGGCAAAGGTCGGGCCCACAGTGCTGACCGGCCGCCCGGCGCTTGCGCTCAAGACCACAGTCGGCGCTGGCTATCTGGGTAGCGTCGGCGCGATACGGGAGGCGACAGACCTCGTCCGCGAGGAACTGGATATCGGAGACAAGTCGGCTGGCGAAGCGGTGCCCGATGACATCATCGATGTTTCGGAGACGGAATAGTCGGCCAGCGATCTGTGTGAGGAATCAGCGCTGTCGGCGAGCGACGAGCGCGGCGACGAGCGCGGCGACTACAGCACCGACAGCGGTGAAGCCGGGCCCGTCGGCTCCCGTGGCAGTTGGGGTCGGTGTCGCCGCCTCAGTACTGCTAGCGGCCGCGTCCGGCCCGAAGTAGAGCTGTCTGCTCATGTTCCGGACCACGTAGACGACGCTGCGCGGAGCCGGTTGGTTGAGATCGCGGACGTTGACGCGCACCGTGGCGTTCGCACGCCCTGCCTGGGTGCTCGCGAACGGCTGCTCGCTCGCGATCCCGGCGGTGCGCTCGGTGACAATCAACACTTCGGGGTTGAGTTGTAACACGACCTCGTCGCTCAGTTGCGGGTAGCCGGTGTGATTGCGTGCGGCCACGTTGTCGGCACCGACGACCTCGAACAGGGCGTTAATGAACGTATCGCCGCCCGCGACGTAGCCGCCGCCGAGCGAGTACAGCACGCTCGGTCGGTCTTCCACGTCGGCGGTCTGCTGTCGGACCGTGTCCACGTTCGCGTTCATCCACGTGTTCGTCTCGGCTGCGCCCTGGCAGTTGCCGGTTAGGCGTCCGATAGTCGTGGTCTTCTCAGCAATATCGTCGATGGTCTTGGCTTCGCGCAGATGGTACACCGTCAGGCCGGCGTCGCGGAGCCCCTCGACATCACCGGCGCTGGCGTTGGGTGCGATGACGAGGTCAGGGTTTGCCCCCGCGACCTTCTCCCGGCTCACGCCGAAACTCGCCGAGACGTTTGTCCGGCTCTCGGACCC
>JAQCNK010000350.1 GCA_028275075.1 Haloarcula sp.
CTCCCATTGCCGTGCACCACCGCGACGTTGCCCTCGATATCACTCGTTACGATCTCTCTCCCGGGTACAGGCGTGACGTTCGCCACCGTCGGACGGCCATAGCCGTACGTCGGTAGTGACACTCGCCACTCCTCAGAGCCGTTGGTCGCCCTGTAGGCGAAGAGGGCGTCCACTGTCGAGGAGACGAGCACTTCGAGCGTGCCGTCGCTATCGACGTCCTCGATGGCCGGTTCGGTCAGGGCGTGCGTGAAACAGGCATCGGCGGGGACCCCTGTTCGCCACATCGTTGAGCCGTCTTCCGGGTCCAGTCGGACGAGCGCACACGATGTATTCGTGATGGGCGCGTCGCTATTCGGGACTTCCGCCACCGGAGCGACGATGACGTCTCCCTCGGGGCCGACACCGACGGCGTGGTGGTTGACTCTGTTGTCGCGGGGCGTATCACTCACCCACTGTTCGGTGAGTTCACCACCGCCTGCCAGCCCCAACCCGGCGCCGACCAGCGCAGCGAGCGCGATGAACATCACGACGAGACCCAGGCCCGTTCGACGTCGCATATCCATCCGTAGCCCTGCTACCTGAAATGCCTGCCTTTCGCTCTGAGTGATTCGAGAACCGTACCACGGAGGTTTTTGCGTGGACATCGCCTACCGTCCGATAATGGCACGACACCGCCCTGGTCGAGGCGCTCTAATCAGTCTCTGCACCGTGCTATTCTTCGTCCTCGTCCCGGGCGTCGCCAGTGCCCACAACGTCGGTGGGACGCGGTTCGACGCGCCGCTGCCGTTGTCGCTGTTGTTCGCGGGCGCAGGTGGGACGGTCGCACTCACTGGCATCTGGCTCGCCGTGACCGACCGCTCGGCGGCCGACGTCGGAACGTACACCGTGGCAACGCTAGACGCTCGCACAGTCCGGTGGGTCAGTCGGATTGGGGCGGCCGTGTTCTTCATCGGCGTCCTCACCGCGGTTGTGGTCGGGTTTCTCGGCCGGCAAGTCGCCGCGGAAAACTTCGCGACGGTGTTCACCTGGTCGGTCTGGTTTCGCGGACTGGGGCTGGTCGCGATTCTCGTCGGTTCTCCCTGGCGTATGCTCTCACCGTGGCGTGCCCTCTACCGCGGCCTCTGCTGGCTCGAAGATGACGAACTCGCTCTCCTCGACGGCTACCCATCGTGGCTCGGTTCCTGGCCTGCGGTGGCCGGCTTCGTCGTCCTCATCGGCATCCTGGAGAACCTGACGGTCGTCCCGCAGTCGCCGGCACTGACGACCGGCCTGCTCGCCGTGTACGCCCTCACAATGGTCGGCGGTGCCGTACTGTTCGGCCCGGTGTGGTTCGCCCGTGCCGACCCGCTGGGTGTCCTCTACCGGTTGTTCGGTCGTGTCGCCGGTGTGTCGGCTGCACGTTCTGGGGGGACGATTGAGATCTCGTTTCGGCCTCCCTGGCGTGGCTGTACGTCGCCCGTCGCCGGTCCCGCTGTGGTGGTGTTCGTCGTCGCAGCCGTCTACACCGTGAGCTTCGACGGCTTCACCAACACGCGTCAGTATCAGTCGTTGCTGTTCAGTGCCCGTGACCTGGTCGGGATTGGGTCGACAATGGAGGTACTGCTCTACGTCGTCGGGTTGCTGGTATTTAGCGGTGTGTTCATTCTGACCGTGCTTGTCGGCGATTCCATCGGCGTCGCTGACCGGACTGACAGTGCCGTCACAACTGATGGCGGGCAATTGGCATGGCTCGGCGCTGCGCGGGCGTTCGCTCCCACAGTGCTCCCGATTGCAGCCGCCTACGACGTCGCCCACAACTACCCCTACGTGATTCGGAGTACCGCCCGAATCGCTGAACTGAGCGCGACCTTCTTAGATGTCGGTGTCCAGTCGCTCGAACCACTGGGATGGCTTTCGATACCGGTATTCTGGGGCTCGCAAGTGTTCCTCATCGTTGTAGGGCACGTAATCGCCGTCGTCGCAGCTCACACTGTCGCTGTCGAGCGCTACCGCTCACTGTCGGCGGCTCGCAGAGGCCATCTGCCGCTGCTCGTGTTGATGATTGGGTATACCGTCCTCTCGTTGTGGATAATCTCTCAGCCGGTCGTGCGTTGAATTGGGCCGAGACGAGCGCTTTCGACATACCACTGATGACTGAGACTTTAGCTCACTCTGTATCAATTCGCGGGGCTTCACGGGTACTCGCATAATAGACGGCAGCAAGTACGAGTGCCATCATTACAACATCGAGTGAGTGTTCGAACGAGTGGTGCATACCGGCGTCCATCCACCCCGTTAGATACGCGGCTCCCGCACTTGTCTTCCCGAGAAACGTTGAGAACGCAACAGCGATGAGGAGGTAGGATTTCGTCCGTCGCTGATAGAACGCGACGAACGAAAGCACAGCCACAAGTATCGAGAACACCGCACCCGTGCCGAGAGCGATGACAAGCAGACTCTCGGATGTCGATGTGCCAAAGTGAAGCGGCTGAGCGATGCCGATGCTGGTGTGTAATATCACGGCCATCTGAGTCGAGCCTCGCAGTGAGTTAGGACATCCTGCTGTGGATACCCGCGTATATATGACTGTGGCCACCCTTGCTCACTTCTCTTCTGGTTCATTCGACGAAAGTGACTATCGGACCGTGAGATATAGGGTCTAACACGCGTACTCGTAACCAACGGGGCCTGAAACGTGCCGTTACCGCTCAGTTAGACCAATGACAGCGACACGAACACGGATCGCACTCCAAATTCGCCGGAAACCCGGCACGCATTTCAACGAGCTGGTGCGGTCACTCGAGTTTGCCCCAGGCCAGATTCAGTACCACGTCCACAAGCTGTCGAACGATGCCGAAGTAATAGAAGAGAACCTGTATGGCCGTACCCACTACTTCCCGCCGGAGTTCGATTCGTGGGAACGGGGTGCACTGGCCCTGTTCCGCCGTGAAACGTCTCGGGATATACTCGGATATCTTCTCGAAGGTGGGCCGGCCAAACCACAGGCGGTGGCGGATTCACTCGGTATCGCCCGAAGCACGCTGGAGTGGCACCTGAGCCATCTCGTCGAGCAAGACGTAATCGTAAAGCAGCGAGACGAGCGAAACCGCGTCACGCTTGTCGTGGCACACCCGGAGCGGACGCGCGAACTGCTCCGTGAAATCTCGCCATCGATTCCAGACCGGTTCCTCGACCGCTTTACCCGACTCGTCGATAGCCTTCTCAGCGAGTAACGCGGCTATGCATCGATTTCCTCAGATGCCGGTCGTGAGTCGTTCACATCCGCCTCTCGGACAGTTCCACTCACAATCAACGCTGCACCAATGGTGACGAGGTTCTGCAGAATGTATTTTGCGACGCGACCAAACTGCTATGTTACGATGTATCGGGCCTCGACAGTCACTCGACGGTTGGCGGAGTGTCAGGGACGGATATCGTGACAGTGGTACCGTCTGACGTGTCGAACGACACCTCGCCGCCGAGCGTACGGGTAGCCCAGGTGAGTTGCCACAGCCCCAGTCCGGTCCCGTGTCGGAGTGGCGCCTCGGTCCCGGTTTCGAGTGCGGACAGTTCCGACTCGGGGATCCCTGGGCCGTCATCGATAACCTGCAATTCGCACCCGTCCGGCGTCGACTGAAGCGCGACGGTTACGTCGGTAGCGTGCATGATCGCATTGTCGACGGCGCTTTCTATCGCCGCTTCGAGCGCGACGCCGTCGGTCGTTACCACCAGCGCCTCAGTCGCCTCGACGGTGACCGGAATGTCGTAGGTCGCGACTGTGTCGCGAAGCAGTTCGGCGACGTTAACCGGGGCGTGTTCGCGGGTCTCCGAGAGGAGTTGGTCGATCGTCCGTGCGTGGTCGCTCATGCGTGCGATACGATCCGTCGTCTCGATAGCTGTGTCCGCGTGGCCGTCGTCGATGGCATCGAGGTGTGCGTCGAGGACGTCGAGTTGGTTGCGCAGATTGTGTCGGAGAACCCTGTTGAGGACTGAGAGGCGCTCCTTGCGGAGTTCGCGCTCGGTTACCTCGCGGAGGCTGACCACCGTCCCCAGATTCCGGTCGGCCCAGTCGACTACTGTCGACACCTGTGCATCGTACTTCGCCGACACGCCCGCGACGCTG
Organism: Haloarcula sp.; assembly: GCA_028275075.1. GTDB lineage: Archaea > Halobacteriota > Halobacteria > Halobacteriales > Haloarculaceae > Haloarcula. The sequence goes on from JAQCNK010000350.1 coordinate 4,103, forward strand.
AGCGTGACCGTCTCGGCTGCTCGCAAGCCCTCAACGTCGGTCCCGAGCATGTCTTCGACGGTAACGGTGCCAACCGAGGGGTCTACCCCGTCCGAAGCAATGCGCATACGTTCGTTCGCCCGTACGACTCGGTGCTCCTCGTCCGCGATCAACACCAAGTCGTCCGTTTCCTCGACGATATCCCGTTCACCGACGACGCCGATGGTCGGAGCTATGTCGAACGCGTCGAGTCGGAACACCGCGAGCCCGAACCCACACACTACGCCGAGTGATCCCAGTACGTAAGCGGCCCCACCCGCCGTCCGGTCGAGTTGAGCGATGTACGGAATACTGTTCCAAGACAACCACATCGCCGCCGGTGCCCCAGCGAGGGCAACACCTTGCCACACCGTGGCGTGGTCGTAGCGACGCGTCGTCCGGACTACTAACACCATCCCGGCGACGACCAGCATCAGTGCATAATACCGACCAGTAATACCGAGCAACCCGAGAACCTGTGTCGGCACGCCTGACACACCAGACAGTATGAACTGGATGATAAGTACGAGAAGCGGGAAGGCGACCAGTATACTCGTTTTGAGTGTTAACGAGACGAACCGGCCGGTGTACCGGAGTGCAAACATCGCCCACAAACCGACGGGGAGTATCCAGACAAACGCCAGCCACCGCCCAACTACACCCGTAAAATCAGTTACCGGAACGAATCCAGTGACGACGCCGACGCTGAGTGCTCCGAGACCGACTCCAACCAGCGCGGTGTATCCTGTGAACCACGCGGCTCCCGGCTTGTCGTATCGGCGGGCGACCGTCGCACTGATCGCTAGGAGCCCCGCTGCGCTTGAGATTCCCAGGGACCCGACGATCTCGGCGAGCATGAGTAGGGTGTACCGTTATTGGATATCAACGGGGACTACCCTTCTAAAGGATATGATCTCCGAATGACATCCTCCGCGCCGTGAACGGCGCGGTTTCCCCAACCGCACGTTTGGGGTCGGGCGGTCCGACACCAACGGGGCAAGATTCCACCGCGTGGGTGTACTCCGGTTCGCGCTCAGTGCGTGAGCCCTGTAAGGGGTGTGGCAGATTCGCCATCCCAACAGGATGGGGTATCTCCTTGCACAGCGCCCGAAACCACATCGGGCTCGCCCCCGTCGTTCTCGGTCGGGGACGCACGGGCCGTGCCATC
>JAQCNK010000368.1 GCA_028275075.1 Haloarcula sp.
TTGCGCTGGTGATGCGGGTGTTCGACGTGATCGCGACCGGCGGGATCGCCGCCTCTGGTTCCGACGCGATTGCGTCGTTCTACATCGCGTCAGCGCTGGCCCTGATGTTCCCGATCATCCTGTTCGTCGTCATCTGGAAGACCATCGGATGGGCCGGCCAGCCCCTCGGCGTCGACGCCGCGTTCACTACGACTGTTGCCGCCGCGATCGCGGCGACGGGTGTCGGGGCGGTTGCCGTTGGTGCCGGTGCAGGGTCTGGCGCTGTGAGCAGCGCCTCAAAGTCCTCTGCTGACGGAGCGAGTGGAGGCGGTGGGTCGAGTGGCGGAGGTGGCGGTTCCAGCAGTAGCTCCGGTGGGAGCGGCAGTGGCTCCTCAGGTGGGACAGCGACTGACCCCTCTGCAGGGACCGCCAATTCGAGTGTCGGCGGGACGATGCGGAACAGTATCGCGGACGCCCTCAGCACGCGCGAGCCACCGGCTGAAGACAGCGTGGATACGGCGCCAGGGGCTTTCTCGATCGATAATGGATCTGCATCGCGGAAGGCGGCAGGTGTTCCTGGTGTGCGGACAGCCCGAACGACTGCGAGTCAGACTAGTGTAGCGGTGAAGAAATTAGGATCCAAAGCAAAGGGTGCTGGAGTAACCGGCGCTCGAAAAGCAGTCGGGTCCGAGAGTATCGACGCACACCGACGAACAATTTCCCAGCAGATGGACGCTGCCGCCGAAACGGATGCGAACCGTGACTTCTTAGCCGAGGCGTACCAGAACAGCGAGATCGATATCGCCGAGGCTGCCGACCGTGGCATCCTAACCGGCTCCGAGGAACCCGCAGATGGGGTCTCAACAGCCGTTCCCGATGTCGAGGGGAATGTAACCTACGAGACCGCTGCGGGTGGCGAGACGACGATGAATATCAACGATAGGGCTCAGCAACTCGGGGAGGAAGCGCACACGCTCAGGGAGGATGCCTCGAAATCGGCTCGGAGCGTGAAACGAATCAGGACCGCTCAAGCCGCCGCGAAGACACCCGGAAAAACTGCGGTCTTGACTGGCCGGGCCGGCAAGCGGGTCGGAAAAGCCAGTGTTCAGACAGGGAAGGCCGGTGGAATCGTTTTTGCAGGCGCGATGACTCGAAGCCCATACGCGGCCTACCAGATCGGCAAGCGCGGCGGGAAGCACCTCATCGGCCCTGGAGTCAGTCCCCAGCCGGACGGCTCATCGGACGATGCCGACATCGACTGGTCTACCCAGCGTGATGGCCCTGGACAGGCCACAGATCCCCCGTGGGACGGCGACGAAAGTGGATCCTCCAAGACGATGTGAATCTACCGAGATGTCTAATTACTGTTTGTCTCACCTGAGCCGACTCTTGAGGCGAGACGTTATATCTCAGGACCGGTTTGAGACGAATGCAGACCATCGCGAGCGAACCTGTCGACGGCGTTCTCGATGGTAATAACTTCGCAGATCGCATGACTACTCCCCCTGGCGCGGCTCGACCGTGTCGACCGCTACACTCACGCTTTCACAGACATTCGGAGGCCTTCCTTTGGGTGATGCGATGAGTATTCTCGATACCGCACTCGCCGTCATTGCTTTTCTCGGATTCTTCGCGATAGTGGAGTATGGGACCTACCGAGTCATGGAGCGAGAGCACCGGAAGCGGAACATCTATCGACTGTTCTTCATGCTCGTGTGGACAACGCTGGCATTCGTTCATATGTGGGTAATCGCACCTTTGCTTGAGTTGCCGCCAACCGCTGCCGTTGGCCTGGGTTTCGGTCTTCTGTTTGTCTTCATCGCAGGCGGTCTCGGTGTCCCGGGTCTGAAATCGGTGGGAGGAATGGGATTGTATCCATTCGCACAGGTGTACGAGCTGTTCGTGATACTGTTACTCCTCGCTGAGGGAGTAACGCTGGCTGCGTCCTTTGTGACGGTACCACAGCTGGATTTCTTGACCAGCATAAGTCCGAATGATCCTCAAATCCAAGCGGTACTTGGACTGGGAATCGCGTCTTCGTTCGTCGCTCTGACCTTCTACGATCCCAGAGGAGAGAACGGCTATTACTACGCTACTGGGGAGTACCACCAGCCGTCTGTTGATTACGAGAAATTTCGCGAGATTATGGACGACGGGCAAACGGAATCCGATGCTTCAGTAACTCCCGAGGATAAGTCAGAAACCTCTGATACGGGCTCCCCGGAAACATCACGAGTACCGACGAAAGTACCCGACGACCCAGAATACGAGTATAATTGGACTCGTTCGGACGTCAGCTTCGATGATATCGGCGGCTACTACGAGGTCAAAGAGCGACTCACCGAGAAAGTTCTCCAACCGGTTCGAGCGACTGCACGCGGCGACGACCGCTACGACCGCTTCGGGATCGAACCCTCCCAAGGAATCCTCTTCCACGGGCCTCCGGGGACTGGGAAAACCCTGTTTGCTCGCGCACTCGCCGGCGAACTGAACGTCCCGTTCGTGGAACTCGGACCGGCAGATGTGACCAGCAAGTGGATCAACGAAGGGCCACAGCGGGTGCGTCAGCTGTTCGAGGAGGCTTCGTCCATCGGCCCCTGTGT
>JAQCNK010000044.1 GCA_028275075.1 Haloarcula sp.
ACTTTTATTTTTGCAGCTATTAAAATCAACCGGTGGGAGTGAAACTAAATAATACCCCTGATTCCGCCGGCAGCTGTATATTACCGTTCGGGCAATCGCTCTCAAACGAACGTGTCGACTGCGGCGAACACGCCGTAAGAGAGCACGAACGCGAGTACAAGCGAGCCTATCCAGGCGAGCACCGTCTTGCCCATCTTCCCGCGGCTCACCTCGCCGTCGCCGGCGGCCGCGCCGGAACCGACAATGGCCGAAACGATGATTTCGTTGAACGAGACGGGAATCCCGAAGAAGACGGCAGTTTGAGCGATGACAAAACTCGGGATGAGCGCGGCGATAGAGCGGCGGGGCCCGAGCGAGGAGTAGTCTTGCGCGAGCGCTTTTATCATTCGGGGCGCGCCCGTCCACGAGCCGATGAGCAGGCCGATCCCGCCAAACAGCAGGACGCCAGTGATCGGGATGACCGACGCGGGGCCGGACTCAAGCAACGGGAGCAGGGGGCCAAGCGCCAGTCCGACCTGGCTCCCACCGGCGGAGAACGCGACCAACCCGCCCAACACGAGCAGGAAGTGGCGCTGACCCGCTGCCTCGTCGATCTGCACGTCGCGGTATAGCAGCCCACCCCCCAGCAGTGCCACAACCAGCGTGACGCCGGCGATAGTCGCCAGTCTGGGGGCTCCCGCGGCAGTTGCGATGGCCCCGGCAACGGAGGCCTGCTGGGATCCGGGCGCGAGCAGGACAAAGCGGACGTTTGCCAACAGCGCCGCGACCAGGCCACCAAGAACGGGGACTAGCACGGGTTCTGGCACCGATTCATGACGCAGCAGATACGCCGTCCCGTAGGCGATACCGCCCCCGACGAAGGGCACCGCGATCCACAGCGAGACGATTTCGATATACTTTGCCGTCGCCGGCTGACCGCCCATCGCCAGCCCCACGCCGACGACAGCGCCGGTGACCGTAAAGGCCGTCGCGATCGGGTAGCCGGTGAAGATACCGATAGCCACGAGCACGGCGGCCGTCACCAAGGCGACGATAGCCGCTATCGCGGAGAGCCCGCCGCCGTCAGGGAACAACACGAGGCCACCGCCGACAGTCTCGGTGACGTTCGCACCCTGTAACACCGCGCCCGCAAGCCCAAGGAGGCCGACGAAGAAGCCAGCCCGCATCACGGAGATAGCGTTGGCTCCGACCGCCGGAGCGAACGGTGTCGACCCCGAAGAGCCAGCCCCGATTGCCCACGCCATGAACAGACTCGCCGCAGACGCTACAATAAGCGTCACCAGTACACTCGTCGCTACCATCTACAGCGGCGTTTGTGGGTGGGCTAAATGAGCCTACCGTTCGCCGTGTCCGCTATCTCCACTCGAAACGCGGGGGTGTACATAGGTACCACACCACGACTGGTCGAACTAAGCCCAACATGTTGGTCAAAACCTCAACCCGCTCCCGGGGTTCTGTACAGATATGACGCAACCGGACCACAAGACGAACCGCACCGCCGTTGCCCGGGGTATCTACCTGGTGATGGCGGCCTCGACGCTGCTGGGTATCGGCCACCATATCGATCACATCATCAGAGGGAACCACGTCGGCTGGCCGATAACGAGCCACGTCAACCCGTTCACGTACAGCCTCGCAATCTACCCGCTCATCGCGTCGGTCTGTCTGGGGTCGCTGTACGCGGCTGCGGCGTGGTACACAAATCGACCGCCAGCGAGACCATCCGTCGGGGTACCGCCCGCGTGATGGAACAGTTCCTGCTGGGCGGGGACGAGCCGGGTTGAGGTGCCGGCAAATCGGTACAATCGACCACGTCAGTTCGTGTTCGGGTCACCGTCATCGCCCGGTTCAACGGCGTCAACGCCTTCGACGGCCTCGACCGCCTCGGTCACCTTTTCGGTGTCAACGTGCCAGCGGTCGACAGCCGAGTCGTAGTCGGACAGCCGGTTCGAAACGCGCATCTTCAGGTCGTCGTCGTTGACGTTGACCTCGAAGACGTACTCCGGGGCCTCCTCGTCACCGATGCGCCGGAGATTCGCACTCACGAGTGGGTTGTCGAAGTAGTAGGGCGCGATCTGTGTCATCACGTTCCGGTAGACAGCGTCCTCGACTCTTCGCAACGCCTTTCGCCCGGCTGAGTCGGCCGCGCGGGCGACGTAGTCGACAGACTCGCCCCACTTGTTGATCGCCTCGTCGGGTTCGTCCAAGTTCTCGTAGGATTCGGAGAGTTTCTCACCGGCTTTCTGCAGATCCTCATCCGGACCTTTCCCAGCCTGTTCCCCTTTTCCCTCGTCGATACTGGCCTGCTCGGCCGTCTTCTCGTTGACGTCCTCGTCGAGCCGTTCATGGGTCTTGGGTCGCCAGTCGTCGAACTCTTCTAGGGCCGCATCGTCGATGTCGGTCTCGACGTCTGGATCGCCGAGCAGTTCCTGGAGCGCCTGGGTGATGCGCTCGCCGTGCTCGACGGCGTCGACCCAGCCGCCGTGTGTCTTGAATCCTGAAACGCTCTCTTCGATGTCTGCCATTGTAGAAGATTCGAACGGTTACTACCGTCTATTCAGTAGTTTATGCTCGGACTGGTTAAGCGTTTCCGCTGGTGTCCCGATGGCATGCAGGCGGGCCACGGTGGGGACGGGTTGTTCCGCTTTTCCGTCTCGCGCAGCTACGCTATTGCGATGCCATCAGCATTGTTTGTCGTCAGCGAGGAAGGCTACTGGGGCGAGGAATGTATCGAGCCGCTCACCACACTCACGGACGCGGGCGTCGATATCGAAGTCGCGACGCCGAGCGGGTCGCCGCCGGTCATCGACGAGCGGTCGGTCGATCCCGACGAGGTCGGCGAGGAAACCGCCGAGCACTGTCTGTCGGTCCACGAGAACGACGAGCGCCTGAACGATCCGACACCCATCGCGCAGGTCGACGCCGCGGCGTACGACGCCGTCGTTTTTCCCGGCGGCCACGGCACCGAGTGGGACATCACACAGGACAGCGATGCCCGCCGGCTGCTCCGTGACGCGGTCGAGGGCGAGGAGGGGACAGCGATGGTAGTCTGCCACGCCGTCGGAATTCTGGCCTTTACACGGGACAGCGACGGCGGCTTCCTCGTCGAGGGACGGTCGGTCACTGGCTTCCCCAACGCCTGGGAAGAGGGAATTGTCGATGAGAACGACCTGATGCCCGACGGCCGCAAGCTCCCCTACTGGGTCGAGGACGAGGTGGAAGCTGTTGGCGGCAACTGGGACGCCGAACTGGACGGGGACACCAGCGTCACCGTCGATGGCGACCTCGTCACTGCTCGGGGCCCACCCTCCTCGGCCGAGGCTGCCCGGACGCTGCTTGCCGAACTCGGTGCCGAGACCCCGGCCTGATACTGCCGACTGTACCAAACTGATACGATCAGTTGTAAGCCATTGCCGGGATTTGCCGAACCCGACTCGGCAAATAACCGGTACATCGTTACAACCGACCGTATGAAGGACTTTGCGGAGTTCCAGTCGGTAGCATGAACCCGGCCGAACGGTAGTCTTTCCCCGTCGATATCGGCGACCCCGCTCGGCGGTCGTCGACTCGCCGCACTGCTATGGCTCGGAACTCGGACAGCCACGGTAGCTATTTCCCAGTTCCACACAAGTCCTCCCGTATGGCACTCGAACAGCGCGGTGACGCCTCGCTGGTCACGCACGCGCTCGCGAGGGACGAACTCTCGCGGTTGCGCGACAGAGAGACCGAGCAGGTCGCGTTCCGGAAGGGCCTCGTCCGGTTGGGTCGCCTCTGTGGCTACGAGATAATCGACGGGCGCATGGAGACCGAGTACGTCGAGATAGAGACGCCCCTGACCACGACGATGGGCGAGCGCGTGACGGGGCTGGACGATGTGATCATCGTCAACGTCCTCCGAGCAGCGACGCCCTTCGTCGAAGGGCTCCTGAAAGCGTTCCCGCGGGCCCGCCAGGGCGTCATCTCGGCAAGTCGGGACGAGTCCGCGGGGATGGACGACGACGGCGAGTTCCCCATCTCCGTCGACTACGTGAAACTCCCCAACATCGGGCCCGAGGACACCGTCATCGTCGCCGACCCGATGCTGGCGACGGGGTCGACCATGTCGGCCGTACTGGAACACATCACCGAGGCGGGCGCCGACCCGGAGAACCTCGTCGGCCTCTCAGCAGTCGCCGCCCCGCCCGGTATCGTCCGTGTGACTGAGTCGTTCCCCGAGGTCGATTTGTTGACCGTCGCCATCGACGACGAACTCAACGAAGAGGGATTTATCGTCCCGGGACTTGGCGACGCCGGAGACCGAGCCTTCCGTACGACCTGAGTCCCGGCACTCCGAGTCGAAACCGGTTTTAGGCGGGTATGTCTATATCGGGTACTCCGATAGTTCGCCCGGTACCGAACCCCCTTCTTTCTGCTGGAAACCCACAGACAGCAGCCGTATTTTACTCCACCTGAAACATGTAGTCGCAAGGCCATCATGTAGAGGGCAGCGACCGTTGCGGAAGTCGACACGCAGCGACTCATACGATTGTTGTAGCTGTTTATACGGGTCGACAGAACGATTGATAGAATTCGCCTCCGCCAGACCCCGGCGAATATCTATCAGGGCTTCTGTCGACCCGTATACCGGTGACCGTCCAGCCCGTGGGTTGGCGATACCGGGAAGAGACCACAACCGTCCGTATCAGCGATGGGTGTCGATGTCGGCTCTGCCACTGGTCGTGCTCCGGACACGGTCACGCAGGTCGCTGCCCTCGGCCGTGGGCACTCGAACGGCGAAGGTCACCTTGGCCTCGTAGTCGGCCTCGAAGTCGACGGCAGCTGATTCCAGCAGGCTTCGCACGCTGCCCGAGTCGTCGTACGTGACGGTGATCGAAAACCGTTCGTGGGGGAGTGACTCGACGACACCGGCGGCGTCGACACCCTGTTTGACTGCTCGGGAGTACGAGCGTGCCAGCCCGCCCACACCGAGGTTCGTCCCGCCGTAGTATCTGGTGACGACGGCGACGACGTTCTCGACCTCGCGCTGCTGGAGCACGTTGAGCGCCGGCTTGCCCGCGCTCCCGCTGGGTTCGGCGTCGTCGCTCGAATATTCCCGAAACGGCGAGGCCCGCACTCGGTAGGCCGGGACGTTGTGGGTCGCGTCGGCATACTGCTCGCAGATCTCTTCATAGAACGCTTCGGCCGCCTCGACGGTCTCAGCAGGTGCGACGTGGCCGATGAACTCCGAGCCCTGCACCTCGAAGCGAGCGGTGGCGGGTTCGGCGACGGTCCAGTAGCTCTCGGACACGGTCGCTCGTAGTCAGGCCCGGCGAATAGCCCTTATCCTTGCTCGCGGTCGCTCGACGGTGGGTCGGCGCTATCGCGTCCGGTCTCTCGCCCGCCCCACACCCGTTTGTCAAGGAGTTTCACACACATCCCCTCGCGGACCCGGAGCTGACAGGAGAGTCGCGGATAGCCAAAGCGGTCAGCGAGGTCGTCGTGCCAGTGGTCCGGTTCGGGGGGCTCGGCCAGCCGGACGCCACAGGTCGCACAGAGCCCGTTCCCGCCGCAGTTGAGCCGGCGAGCGTAGCGGCCGTGTGGGGAGAGATCAGCCTCGAGAAGTACATCGCGGAGCACGCTTCCCTCGGGCACCGTGAGCTCTCGTCGCTCGCCGTCGGGCGTCTCGACGGGTATCGTGATAGGGTGTGACATTCAGGCCAGTTCGATGGTTCGGACGAAAGCCATCTCGCGCAGTTCGTTTATCAGGTCACCGGGCAGGGCCTCATCGGTGATGACGTAGAGCCGCGGGTCGTCGGTGAACTCCGGGTCCTCGCTGAGGACCTGTCGGATAGAGATCTCCCGGTCGGCGATGGCCGCGGTCACCCGCGAGACGATGCCGGACTCGTCGGCCGCCCGCACGGAGACAGTGATGGCCGTCAGATCGAGAGCCGGCGCCAGATCAAGCAGGCTCGGAACGGCGGAGATGTTGCGGAAGATACGCCGCAGTTCGTCGTCGGCGAGGATGGCATCCGTCGTGGCGTTGACCACCCGTCGGTCGACCCCGACTTCACGGGCGATGCCCGTGTTGGGAATCTCGATGCCGCCCGAGACGACCCGGCCGTCCTCGTTGACCGAGAACCCCCGTTCGAGCAGCAGGCGGATGACGGTCTGCTGGCCCGGGGAGTCCTCGAACTTCTCCATGATCTCGTCGAACATCTACAGTTTGCCTTTCGTACTCGCCACGTCGGTACGCCGTTCGTCGATGCGGGTCGCGTCATCGAGCGCCCTCGCGAGTCCCTTGAAGAGAGCCTCTATCTCGTGGTGGGCGTTCTCACCGGAAATCTCACAGTGTAGCGTCAACCCGGCGTTGGTCGCCAGTGAGCGGCCGAAGTGTTTCGCCATGTGGCTGGTCATCCCACCGACCGTCGGTTGGGAGAACTCGCCATCGAAGTCGTAGTACGGTCGCCCGGAGATATCGACAACGACGCTCGCGACAGCCTCGTCGAGGGGCACCTTCCGGTCGGCAAAGCGGACGATACCGCGCTTCTCGCCCAGCGCAGAGTTGAACGCCTCACCGATCGTGATGGCAACGTCTTCGACGGTGTGGTGGTCGTCGATGTCGAGGTCACCGTCACACTGGACAGTGAGGTCGAACAGACCGTGTGTGGAAAAGGAGTCCAGCATGTGGTCGAAGAAACCGATGCCCGTGTCGATGGTCGAGTCGCCGTCGCCGTCGATATCCAGCGTCACCTCGATGTCCGTCTCGGCCGTCGCCCGGGTAACGGCCGCAGTGCGGTCGGTCATACCCGAACGCTCGCGGGCCGGCTATTTGGGGGTTGTGCCCTACCACTTTTAATCTCGGGGATGTCCTCGATACGACCCACTACGAGATATGAATCGCGGGCTTGTTCGGTTTCGCTTTCCCTGCCAGGTCATCCGCTTCGTCCGCCCGCCGCACCGTCACCTCGGCGTCGAACTCGTCCTCGAAGAGCCAGACGGCCTGCTGTAGCACGTCGAGCTCCTGCTCGCCGTCGATGATGGGTTCCAGCCCCGCACTGCGGTCAGCCAGGTCAGCGGCGTAGTCGGCCGCGGCGTCGCCGCGGGCCTGCATCGGCTCCGCACCCATGATCTCACCGACGATAGCGTCGTCGGGGTCGGCCTGTTGTGCGATTCGGTAGGCGTCGTATTTCCACTCGGCGGCGACGACGATGTCGATGGCCTCGGGGTCTGATATATCGACGACATCGGTGATCTCACGCACGTCGGCGAGTGTCGTCTGGACCAGCCCGCGCTCGATTCGGTGGTCGGCGATATCCCGCAACGACTCGGGCCAGTCGGCCTCGGCGACGAGACCATCCTCATCGAGCAGATGCCATAGCTCCTCGGCCAGATAGGGAGCGATCGGCGCGAGCAGTTGCACCAGCACGCGCAGCCCGCGACTGTAGGTGAACAGATAGGGGGGTTCGTACCCCACGTACCGGCGGAGAAGACGGACGAACCGCTGGAGTTCGCCGACAACTCTGTGGAAGCGAAAGCGCTCGTACTCCTCGGTGACGGCCTCGATAGTGCGGTCGATCTCGCGTTCGAGATAGGCGTCGTGGGGCGCACTTTCCGTGCGGAGCGGAGTCGCCGCCTGCGAGCGGTGCCGTCGCGTTCGCTGATCGGCGAACTCGCTGACCAGTTCGTAGCAGTCTTGCTGGAAATCGTAGGCCGTCGAGACATCCTTGACCGTCCACTCGAAGTCCTGGGTGGGATGGGCCGCCGAGAGGACGAACAAGCGGGTGGTCTCGGCACCGTACTCGTGGGGCGCGACAGCGTTGCCCGCCGATTTTGACATCTTCTTGCCGCTGTGGAGTACCGTCCCCTGGTTGATGAGCCGATCAACTGGTTCGCGGCGGTCGAGCAACCCCAGATCCGCAAGCGCACGCGTGAAAAACCGAACGTACAGCAGGTGGAGGACGGCGTGTTCCTCGCCGCCGACGTAGACATCGACCGGGAGCCACTCGTCGGTGGTCCGTTGGTCGAACGGGGCGTCCTCGAAGTGGGGCGAGAGAAACCTGAGGAAGTACCACGAGGAGTCGACGAACGTGTCCATAGTGTCTGTCTCCCGAGTCGCATCGGCGCCGCAGTCGGGGCAGGTCGTCTGTTTCCACTCCGTTGCAGCGTCGAGGGGGTTGCCTGTCGTCTGGACGTACGCTGGCAGTTCGACTGGGAGGTCCTCGTCGGGGACCGGGACAGCCCCACACTGGGGGCAGTGGATAATGGGGATCGGCGTCCCCCAGTAGCGCTGTCGGGAGATAAGCCAGTCGCGAAGGCGATAGGTGGTCGCTTCCTCGACGCCATCGTGGTCGAGCAGTCGCTCGCGGGCGGCCGTACTCGCCAGGCCGTCGTACTCCCCGCTCGAAGTCAACATACCGTCCTCAGTGTAGGGGGCGTCTGGCAGGTCGGTCCCGCTCTCATCGACTGGTTCGACAACCTGCTGGGTGGGGAGGTCATGCTCGGCGGCGAAACCAAAGTCGCGCTCGTTGTGGGCGGGGACGCCCATCACCGCGCCGGTGCCTACGCCGTCCAGCACGTAGGCCGCGACGTAGACGGGAATCTCCGTCCCCGTGAAGGGGTGGGTCGCAGTCACGTCGGTCTCGACGCCGGAGAGGCCAGCGTCGTCGGTGCTGGCGACCTCCTCCAGATAGGCCGCCACGTCCTCGTCGGTCGCTGCCAGTTCGCTCACGAGGTCGTGGCCCGGCGAGAGAGCGAGGTAGGTCGCGCCGTAGACGGTGTCGAGTCTGGTCGTAAAGGCCGACACCGTTCCGAACTCGCCCACATCGAAAGCGACGCTAGCGCCCTCCTGGCGACCGATCCAGTTGCGCTGGCTGTCCCGAACTCCGTCAGGCCACCCATCAAGGTCGTCGAGGCCGTCGTACAGTTCGTCAGCGTAGTCCGTGATCGTGAAGAACCACTGATCGAGGTCGCGCTGTTCGACGGGCGTTCCACAGCGCCAGCAGACGCCGCCCGCCGCATGCGCGTGTGTAACTCCTTCGTCGTCGGTCTCGACCTGCGCGTCCGCGAGGACGGTCTCACAGTCAGGACACCAGTTGACCGTCGCAACGTCGTACTCCACGAGGTCGTTGTCGAGAAAGCGTGTAAAGAGCCACTGGTTCCAGCGGTAATACTCGGGGTCACAGGTCGTTATCTCGCGGGACCAGTCGTAGCCAAATCCCATCGCTTCCAGATCGCCACGCATCTGCTCGATGCAAGAGCGAGTCCAGGATTCGGGGTCCGTATCGCGCTCGTAGGCCGCGTTCTCGGCGGGCAGACCGAAAGCGTCCCACCCCATCGGATGGAGTACGTCGTCGCCCGCCATTCGGCGGTAGCGGGCGTGGGCGTCCGTGATAGCGTAGTTCCGGATGTGGCCCATATGCAACGATCCCGACGTGTAGGGGAACATCCCCAGAACATACTCGGGGTCTGTGGCGTCGTCGGGCGTCTCGTAGACCCCTTCGCGCTCCCAGACGTGCTGCCAGTACTCCGTGACCCGTGCGTGGTCGTAGCGGCGCGACATTCGATAGTGGGAGTGGGGCGTCGTGACACATGAGTGTTCGGCCCAGGGTGTCAAGCGACTGTCCACGGCCGGTGGTATCACCTGTGTTATCCGGTAACGCCGGTGTCCGCGAGCACTTTTCCCCGGCGGCCGCTATCCTCCCGATATGGCTTCTAACAAGGACGGGTACGCCGAGACAGTCGACTACGACGAATCACTCGACCAACACCCGACAGATGACGAACTCGACGCCGCCATCGATAGTCTCAAAGCCAGCGGCTTCGATGTGGTCGTCGTCGAGGACGCTGACGCCGCCCTGGACGAACTCACGGCACAGATCCCGACCGACGCCGGCGTGATGGACGGCCACTCCACGACGCTGGAGGAGATCGGCTTCATGGACCACCTCATGGAAGGCGACCACGACTGGGAGAACCGCCACGCCGAGGTGTACGGCATCGACGACGA
>JAQCNK010000004.1 GCA_028275075.1 Haloarcula sp.
ATGTACATGGAGACTCGCAAGGTGCAGGTGACGGGTGGCTCGACGTACACCGTCTCGCTCCCGAAAGACTGGGCAACAGAAAACGACGTGAGCGCGGGCAGTGTCGTCGAGTTCCACGCCGAGCAGGACCTGCTGTTGCTCGCACCCAAGCACGACGAGGAGCGCGTCGAGGGGACCCTGGATATCGACGGGCTGGAGAACCCACACGAGCTCACGCGGGCGGTGATGACGATGTACGTCAGCGGCTTCGATGTGATCCAGCTTGAGGCGGCTCGCATCACGGCCGAACAGCGCCGCATCATCCGAGACGCCACCCAGGGGCTCGTCGGGCTGGAGGTAATCGAGGAGACCGCCGACCGCATCGTCCTCCAGGATCTGCTTGACTCCTCAGAGCTCTCGATTCACAACGCCATCACGCGGATGCGACTGGTCTCCCTGACCATGCTCTCTGACGCCGTCAAGGCGCTGATCGAGGACGACGACGACCTCGCCACCAACGTGGCCCAGCGGGACGACGACGTCGACCGGCTCTGGTATATGGTCTCTCGGGTGTTCCGAACCGTCCTTCGGAACCCCACGGCCGCCAACGAGATCGGCTTCCCGCGAGAGACCGTCTTCGACTACCAGTCCAGCGCCCGTCAGCTCGAACGCATCGCCGACCACGCCACCAAAATCGCGAATCTCTCACTGGAGATCGGCGAGATAACCGGCGACACCGCCGACCTGCTGCGGGAACTCGAATCGGAGGCGACGACGGTCCCGGAGATGGCGATGGACGCACTGTTGACCGACGACAGCGAGGCGGCCACCGAACAGGCTAACGAGGCCCAGAGCAAAATTCCGACCGTCGACGAAACCGCCCGCGACATCGACAGCAAGGTCCGCGAGGCCGACCCTGAAAGCGCCCAGATACTCGGCCGTATCGTCGACTCGCTCTCCCGGACTGCCGACTATGGCGGCAACATTGCAGAGAGCGCCCTCCAGAAAGCCGCGCCGCGACCTTAGTCGTATACGGGTCGACACTGATAGATAGTCGCCGGGGTCTGGCGAGCCGAATTCTATCAATCGTTCTGTCGACCCGTATAGAACCGTTCGAGCGCCCTTTCAGCACCGTCTTTCGTTTTCAGATATCGTCGCCCACCATCGGGTGTCCGTACTGCGTAGTCGTAGCTCCGGCTGTCCGGCCGGTACCAGTGGTCCGCATATCGGTCCAGCAGAGCGCTCGCGCTGGCGTCGGTAACCGATTCGGTGTCGTCGTCGCCGTCCGATCTGTCTCTGTCGTCCATGTGCGCACCGTCGGCGGTTGTCGACTTCTCCCCACCACTGACACAGATGTCGCTCTCGACGGGATAGTCCGTCGGGAGCCCGACTGTGACGTCGTCGTTACGCCTGGCTTTCAGCGTCTCGCGCATCAGGATTTCCTGTGTGTTGACGACCGGCTGCCCGTCGCACGGATACTGCTGATCGTAGCTCCCGTCGCTGTTCATCACCCACCGTTTCCGGTTGTCCGCGAGGATGAGGTCGAGGTTGAACTTCAGTTGCTGCCTGATGGTCGGGTCCTCGACGGGTGTGACCGCCTCGACGCGGGAGTCGAGATTTCTGGTCATCCAGTCGGCACTCCCGATGTAGTACTCGGGATGTCCGCCCTGCGGTGGGTCGTCAGCTGCGGACGAGCGAGCCGCACGCGCCCCGTTCTCGAAGTAGAAGATGCGTGAGTGCTCCAGGAAGCGACCGACGACGGAGTGGACAGTAATTGTCTCGCTAACCTCCTCTAGCCCGGGCCGGAGCCGGCAGATGTCCCGAACGATAAGGTCGATGTCGACGCCGGCCATCGAGGCGCGGTACAACTCCTCGACGATGTCTGCGTCTTCGAGTCCGTTGACCTTCACGACGATACGGGCCGGCCGTCCCGCCCGTGCGTGTTCGGCTTCCCGACGGATACACCGGGTCAGCTCCCGACGCATAGTCACCGGCGAGATCAGCAACTTGCGGAACTCCTCGTCCAGAGCCGGGCCGGTAAAGGAGTTGAACAGCGTTACCAAGTCCTGCCCGATATCGCGGTCCGCAGTGAGAAGTCCCAGGTCCACATAGCCCTTCGCCGTCCCGGAGTGGTAGTTGCCGGTCCCGACGTGGGAGTAGAGGTTGACCCCGTCGTCGCTCTCGCGCACCACGAGTGCGGTTTTAGTGTGGGTCTTCAGTCCGATGGTGCCGTAGGCGACGTGGATTCCGTTTTCCTCCAGCCGTCTGACCCACTCCAGATTGTTCTGTTCGTCGAAACGGGCCTTCAGTTCGACCATCACCGCCACCTGCTTCCCGTTCTCGGCGGCCTCGATGAGCGACTCGATGACCTGTGAGTCACTCGCGGTGCGGTAGATCGCCGCCTTCACCGCGAGCACATCGGGGTCGTTAGCCGCCTCGGTGAGGAAGCGCTGGACCGTCTCGCCGAAGTCGTGGTACGGGTGATGGAGGAGGATATCCCCCTTGTCGATGTCGTCGAAGATCGTCCGGCGAGACTCCTCGCCGGCCCGGGTGAGAGTGGACGCATCTGGGCCCTGTAATCGGGGATGTGGCTGGGGGGTCCACGACTCCAGTTTCAGCTCCGGCCGGTCCAGCTCTGTCAGCGGCATTAACGCTCGGTAGTCCAGTGGGCCGTTGAGATCGTATATCTCGCGCTCGTCCAGGTCGAGTTGTTCACTGAGTGTTTCGCGGATGCGCGGATGGGCGTCGGCGGCTATCTCCATGCGGACGACGCCGGCAAACCGCCGCTGTTCGAGCACTTCCTCTATCATTTCGATGAGGTCCTCCGCGACCTCCTCGTTGCGCCGCACCTCCGCGTTCCGCGTGAGTCTGAACAGCGCCGTGTCGACGACTTCGGCGTTTGGCAACAGGAGGTCTAGATTGTGCTCGATAACGCTTTCCACGGGGACATAGCGGCTCTCGTCGTCCAGTTGAACCAGTCGGGGTCGGTTCGGTGGGATCTTGATACGGGTAAACGTCAGTTCACCGTCTTCCGGCCGGGTCAGTACGGCGAGCGACAGCGACCGGTTCGAGATGAACGGGAACGGATGGGCCGGGTCGAAGGAAAGCGGCGTCAGCGTCGGTAACACTGACTCCTCGAAGTACTCCCGCAACTCTTGCCGGCGTGTCTCACCGAGGTCCGCGTAGTCCAGGATCTCTATGCCCGCCTCGGCCAGTGCCGGCCGAATCGTCTGGTTGTAGCAGTCGGCTTGCCGGTGGAGCATCGGCTCCATCGTGTCGTGGCTCTCTTCCCACTGCTCGACGGGCGTGCGTCCATCGGCAGTTCGCTCGGTCACCCCCGCCTGGATCTGCTGTTTCAGCCCACCGATCCGCTTCATCACGAACTCGTCGATATTTCGGGTGACAATCGCGAGGAACCGGACCCGTTCAAGCAGTGGGTTCCGCTCGTCCAGCGCCTCGTGGAGCACCCGCCGCTGGAACGCCAGTTCGGACAGCTCCCGGTTGAGGTACAGGTCGGGGTCGGAGAGATCCACCCCTTCGGGATCGTACGCCGGGATACCGATATCGTCGTCCGTCACTGTCCCTCCGCAGGATCGGCCACACGCGGTTCGACGATGCTGTCGGCCGACCGCGAGACGTAGGTCTCCGGCGGCTCGACCGTCACGAGTTCGTCAGTTCGGTAGTCGTAGGCCGTCAGTTGGCCGCCGTAGACACAGCCGGTGTCCAAGCCGACCGCGTGGTCGCTGACGAACGGCTCTGCGAGCACGGTGTGGCCGAAGAAGACACGGGGTAGCTCTCGCCGCGTCTCGAACCAGTAGGGGCGGTCGTAGCTCCCCCCAGGGACAAGTGAGCGGTTGTTCAGCAGTTCGGTCACCGTGTGTTCGTCCACGGGCTTTCGGTGGTTGATACCGCCATGGACGACCAGCGCGTCGTCCCAGGAGATGGCCACCGGCATCGACTCGACGTAGTCGTAATCGGCCTCTGTCAGCGCGTCGATAGATTTCCGTCCGTCGGCGAGCTTCTGCTCGTTGTTGCCCCGCACACTCAGGAGATTCTGGCGTTCCCGGACAAGATCAAGGACGCCCTTGCTGTCGGGTCCCTTCCGGACGAGGTCGCCGACGAAGACGACCAGGTCGTCGTCGGTCGGCGCGAGTTCGCCGAGCAACCGTTCGAGCGTGCCACGGCAACCGTGGACATCGCCGACGACGTAGATGTCGTCCCATGCGGTGCTGTCGATGTGTCTGGTCGGTGCATCGAGTGCCGGGTCGAACGTTGGTGTGGCGGTCATAGCGGTCACAAGGCTCTCAGCCAGTTTGAGGAGCAAGCCGGCTTAGGGGCTTTATAATATAGGTATATATCAGAATATACTATCTCTTCTGGCTCAGTACCTCTCAGTAGACGCTACATACAGTTCCGAGGGCCTTCAGGAGATGCGCACCGCTGTTATACGGGACTGCAATGATCGGGAGAAAGAACCGGGATTATTCGACGAGAACCGCGTTGACCTGTCCGTCCTGACCGGGGCGGGAGGTGACGCGGGCCTGCCCTTCACTGGTCTCGACGATAGCACCTTTCGTGATGATGTTACGACGGGCGTAGTTCGGGTTCGAGGGGTTCTCGGAGACCTGCTCGATGGTCGCCTCGACGGTCTCGGCGCCGTCGGCAACCGACGCGACGTTCGTCGTCACGGCACGGACCTTGCTGGTGTTGCCGCGGGCGGCAAGGACTTTCAGCTTCTGCTCACCGACCTGGGTCTCGGTCGGCTGGCGACCCAGTTCGTGTTTTTTCTTTTTGTGGTTCGGGCGTCGTCGACCGCCTGTCCGCTTGCGTGGGGAGCGTCCCTGGTCTTTCATATGGGGTACGTAGCCGAGCGGCTACTTGAAGCGTTCGATGCTAGTTACGGGAGTGGCCAGGTCCACCCCCGCAACCACGGCTACCAATCGCAACCGGTATACCCGAACCGTCCGGCCTAGCCAGTAGATGAGTCTGAAGACGGCCGTGGCCGCGCCGTTTCGCCAGCGCGGGACCGACCGGATGGCCGAGAGCGAGTTCGTCGTAGCGCTGTCGCTTGACCGCAGTTGGTTCTCGCCGGACCAGGCCACGACGCTGGTCGACGTGGCCACGAGCGAGGGCCTCATAGAACGCGACGGGGACACGCTGATCGTGGGCTTTGACGCGGCGTCGACATCGATCCCCGACGACTTCCAGCCGGGTGAAGAGATACTCCAGTCCCGGTCGACGTTCGAGCAAGTGCTCGACACAGTCGTCGAAGACGGCGTCGAGAAGCAGGCAGCCGTCGCGGGAATCAATCGCCTGCAGTCGGAGTTGGGTGTGACCCTAGACGCGGCGGCGGTCGTGTTCGCCCGTAGTGAGGGGATCGACGTCAGCGGTATCGCGGCCGAGGTCCGGGGTGATCTCTGATGGTCAAGAATCGAATTACCGACGGGAAACGAATCGGACAGCTGTTCTCGTCGGAACTGACAGGGCAAAAACGTGGGCCGCTCAGCACCGTGTCGGTCGAGGACGCCGAACCGGACGTGGAGCCGACGGCTGAGGGCGCGTTCGCGTTCCGAATCGTGGCCGCCGGCGAGACGGTCGGGACGGTGAGCGTGACCGACGAGACAGCGCGATTGGCACTGGCGGCGGCGACAGCGTTCGAGAGTGACCGCGACGACGTGACCGCCGAGGAAGGCGGACGCATCGTCGTGGCCCACAGTGGGGCCGCGGTCAAGACGCTGGTCGATGTTGTCGCGCAGAGCATGCAGTAGTGTACACTGCCGGCAGTATTAGACCAGGGCTTCGCTTGTCCAAGCGACAAAGCCGGTGAGCACCAGCGACGCACCGACGAACGTGAGTATCGCGACCGTCGCCAGAACCACAGTTGTCAGGCCCAGCAGAGAGCCAAGCGCCATGACCACTGGCGAGAGGGTAATACAGAGCGAGCCAACGGCGACCGCCTGGCGCTGCTTGTACGTGAGGTTCACACCGATGTGAAAATGCGACTCTTCGGGTGGGTCCGGAGCGGCGAGTCCGACACAGAACAGCGGGACGCTCACGAACACGAACGTGGCGGCAACCGCGGTGGACCAGAACGCCCACTGTCCGGTCGCCGGCGCGATTGACAGCAGTACACCGATAGTGAGGATGGCGAATCCAGCGACGACACCGACGGGCCTCAGACGAGCGTCCGCCAGCGCTTCGCTCAGGTCCGGGAGTGTCTCCGCGACGTGTGCCACGTCGAGGGAACTGTTCATACTGGGCGATTCCTCCCACGAGATAAAATACTACTCGACAGAGTATCATGTGTGATACTCTTGATGACCGTCCAAGAGGGAAACGCTTGTATCGCTCCCAAGCGGCGCGGTAAGTATGGACTTTTTCGACCGGTTGGCCGACCGCATTGTGGCCGCCGACAGCGTCGTCTCGGTGGGCCTGGACCCCGACCCCGACCGACTGCCAGACGCGGTAGCCGACGCCGACCTGCCCCGCTGGCAGTTCAATCGCCGCATCATCGACGCGACCCACGAGCACGCCGCCTGTTACAAGCCCAACGCGGCCTTTTACGAGGACGCCGATGGCTGGCGGGCGCTCCGGGAGACCATCGCGTATGCACACGGGAAAGACGTGCCAGTGCTGCTGGACGCCAAACGCGCCGACATCGGTAACACTGCCCGTCAGTACGCGACAGTTCTCTCCGAGGATCACGGTCCAGCGGCCGACGCTATCACCGTCAACCCGTTCCTCGGTCGCGATTCGCTCGAGCCGTTCCTGCAGCGGGCCGAGAAGGGCGTGTTCGTCCTCGGTCGCACGTCGAACCCGGGCGGGGCCGACCTCCAGAACCTCGAACTGGCTTCCGGCGAGAAACTCTACGAGCGGGTAGTCCACCTCGCCGACCGCTGGAACGACAACGGCAACGTCGGTCTGGTCGTCGGCGCAACCAACCCTGAGGAACTCGAAGCGATTCGCGAACTCGTCCCCGATATCCCCTTCCTCGTCCCCGGTGTCGGTGCCCAGGGCGGGGACGTTGAGGCCGCCGTCGAACACGGGCTGGCCGACGGGGTCGGTCTCGTTAACTCCTCGCGCGGGATTATTTTTGCCGGGGAAGAAGCGGCGGACCGCGGCGACCCGGAGAAGTTCTTCGAGGCCGCCGGCCGCTCGGCGAACCAGCTCAAAGACCAGCTCAATCAGTACCGGTAACCGAGTGACGCGGTCGCCGGGCCACGCTAGAACCGGAACGTATCGACGCCATCCGGGAGATTCTCTGTCGACTCCTGACCCTCGCGACCGCCGACCTGACTGTTGCACTCGATACAGACCCCCAGCGTGCGGTCCCAGTGGCGCTTACAGACCAGTTGCCCGCAACGGTCACAGCCGTGCTCGACATCTGGCTGCTGACAGATCTCACACAGACCGGAGACACTCATGGGACTGTGTAGCGCACTCGGACGTTTCAACGCTTCGGGGGCTAGCCCAGTGTCATCGCTCGCCTCGCCGGCAACCATTACTAGACCCTTTTGTCCGTCGGGCACCCATACGGGAACGTGATTCCGGGCGCCGATGAGTACGATGTTGACATCACAGTCGACGAGCGGGACATCGAGTGGCTGCTGTCGGTGATGCCCGAAGACGTCGACGCGGCGCCCGAACTGAGCTACTGCCGGAACGTCTTCATCCCGCTGACGACGGCATGTCGCTACACCTGCACATACTGTACGTACTACGACCCGCCAGGAGAGGCGAAACTCATGTCGCCCGCAGAGATACGTGAAACCTGCCGGACCGGCGCGGCGGCAGGCTGTACTGAGGCGCTGTTCACGTTCGGTGACGACCCCGACGACCGCTACACCGAGCTGTACGACCAGCTCGGGAGACTGGGTCACGAAACTATCCACGAATATCTGCGCGAGGCCTGTGAGATAGCGCTCTCCGAGGGACTGCTCCCGCATGCCAATCCGGGCGACCAGACCCGCGAGCAGATGGAAACGGTAGCGGACCTGAACGCCTCGATGGGAGTGATGCTGGAGACCACTGCCGGGGTGCAGGCCCACAGCGGGCAGCGAGTCAAGTCCCCCGGCCAGCGCCTCGCAACGATCCGAACCGCGGGGGAGGTGGGGGTGCCATTTACCACGGGTATCCTCGTGGGTATCGGGGAGGACTGGCGCGACCGGGCCGAGAGTCTGCTGGCTATCGCTGCGATGCACGAACGCTACGGCCACGTTCAGGAGGTCATCGTCCAGCCAGTCGTCGAGAACGAGCGCTGGCACGGCGGGTCGCCGGATCTAGCGACACTGCGGCGGGCAACCGCGATGGCCCGGGCCGGGCTGCCGGCGGATATCTCAGTGCAGGTGCCGCCCAATCTCGCGCCGGCCCGCGAACTCGTAGACTGTGGCATCGACGACCTCGGTGGCGTGTCACCAGTGACTGACGACCACATCAACCCCGACTACGCCTGGCCAGCCCTCAAGGAACTGGAGGCCGTCGCCGACACCGCCGGTGTCCCCTTGTCAGAGCGCTTGCCCGTCTACGAACGGTTCGTCGACGAAGGGTGGTGTTCCCCAGTAATCGAGCGAGCCATCGACGCCGAGGGGGCGGCTGGCCGACGGTTCCGGGCAGTGCTTGAACGGGGTGAAAACCCAACGACAGCTGTTAGCTCCGACTGATACGGTCAGTTGTATACGGGTCGACAGAAGCCCTGATAGATATTCGCC